>NQJI01000062.1 GCA_002256705.1 Methylococcaceae bacterium NSM2-1 | reverse complement strand
ACCGGCTTGATTGAATACAATGCTTTTAACGGTATCGAATTGATTAAAATTGACCTCTTGCGGCACTAGCCCTAAACAACTTTTAGCTCTTGATCGATCCGTTTTTAAATCATGGCCAAAGATGCTAACCGAACCGCTCGATTCATTAATCAATGAACTAATAATGCCGATAGCCGTCGACTTACCGGCACCATTAGGTCCAAGCAAGGCGAAGAAGTCGCCTTCCTCTACATCAAGATTAATACCCTTTAAGGCTTCAAAACCATTATTATAAGTTTTTCGAAGGTTACGAATAGATAATGCATTCATATTGAAACTAACACTTAACGGGAGCCTTTAAATAAGTTAAATTAGATATAATATCCATGATAAAAAGCTCAAATGGATAGCAAAAAACCGTGTGATTTTAGCAGATATTAACACGCTTCGTAGACAAAACTGGATAACCTGTGCCTATCAAACCACCAGAAATCGTTGCCGCTGTAGACTTGGGTTCTAACAGCTTTCATATGATTGTTTGCAGTCTGAACGATGGTAAACTACAAACAATCGACCGACTTAAGGAAATGGTCAGGCTTGCATCCGGACTGGACGCAAACAATGTCCTGGATGATAGTACTCAAAATAGAGCATTAGCCTGTCTGGAAAGATTTGGCCAAAGAATCCGCAATTTCCCATCGGGCAGTGTGCGCATTGTGGGAACCAATACCCTGCGTACCGCTAAAAATGCCGGCCAGTTTTTGATTAAAGCTGAACAAGCCCTAAACCATCCTATCCATATTATTTCAGGCATAGAAGAAGCCCGCTTGATTTACTTGGGAGTGGCATACAGTTTAAGCAGCAATGCCGACTTGCGCCTGGTTATGGATATAGGTGGCGGCAGTACCGAATACATCATAGGCACAGGTGACACACCCAAAGAAAAAGAGAGTCTGCACATGGGCTGCGTCTCGGTTAGTAATGCCTTTTTTAAAGATGGCCGTTTATCCAAAGACGCATTTAACCAGGCAACCCTGTTTGCCGAACAGAAACTGGAACCATTTCAGAGAAAATTTCAGTGTAAAAACTGGGATGAAGCCATTGGCGCATCCGGCAGCTTACGTTCAATTGCTAAAGTTCTGCAAGCCAAAAGCTGGAGCAATAACGGCATAACCTGGCAAGGACTGGAGAAACTGGTCGGTCATATCAATCAATGTAATCACATTAATGAACTTAACTTGCCGGAACTTGATCCAGAACGTCTTCCGGTATTTCCGGGCGGTGTGGCAATAGTCTACGCCACATTCAAAAGCTTAGGGATTGAGCAGATGACGGTTGCTGATGGCGCCTTAAGAGAAGGCCTCATACAGGATTTATTAGGGCGAATTTATAATCATGATATGCGTTCGGCAACCGTTCAGTCGGTAGCCGATCGATATCGTACCGACAAAAAACACGCAGCGCGCATTAAACAAACCATTAAAGTGATGCTGGAACAATTAAGCGATGATTGCAGTTGGGCTTATGACGAAAACTGTGCACAATTTTTAGACTGGGCAGCTGATTTGCACGAAATCGGTATTGATATCGCCCATAGTCAATACCATAAACACAGTGCCTATATTATTGAAAATGGTGATTTAGCGGGCTTTTCCAACCAGGATCAGATTTTGTTGGCGGCCATCATAAGATCGCATCGACGCAAATTTTCGCAGACTCTTTTCAACGACTTACCATCACCCTGGAATACATACGCACCGTACCTGACTCTTGTTTTGCGACTGGCGGTATTGCTGCACCGCAATCGCCATGAACATGAGCTACCTGACTTTAAAATAGCGATCATAAAATCCAAAATTTACATAACGTTTCCCAGTGCGTGGCTTACCCAGTCACCCCTGACTCATGCCGATTTAATTCAGGAGGCCGATTATCTTAAATCCGCCGGGTTCAAGCTCGAATTTGCCTAATCGATTCTTTATGAAAACCCTATTACGCATTCTTATGCTGTTGCTGAGCGCACTGGTGATTTTATGTGCAATGCTGGTTTTTTTTGGCGTCAGTAACGAACCCGACATTGCTGTGGGATGGACACTTACCCGTGATGATATTGCCAGAGCAAAAAAAATCCTTCATGAAGGCTCTAAAACCAAACCTGACGAAATCGGCACAATCGAGTTAACCCAACCCGATCTCAATCTTGCCGCCAATTATTTGTTAAATCGGTATAGCAAAAGTGCCGTCAAAATAGAAATAAAAAACAACGTATTGAGATTCATAGTCACGATGACGTTGCCCAGAAATAGCCTGGGTCACTATTTAAACATTAGCTTTAGATTGGGCAACGAAGACAATAGCGAACTTCCCGGACTGACAAAATTTAAAGCAGGAAAGTTATTACTTCCGGCAAAATTTGCAGCCTTTGTTATCGATAATATTATTCGACATACATCCTTGAATGATTATTTCATTCTGGCAACCCGCCCTATCAAAACCGTTAAAATTGATCAGCAAAAAATCTCCATTACCTATTACTCCAGCCGGGAAACCCTGATTCAAGCGCGAAACTTTCTAACTCAAAGTGCTGACAATCCCAAGCTTGAAGTTTATAAGCAAAAACTTGCCGAAATCATTGCTCAGCATGACCCCGAGTGGCGTTTATCACTGGCCGATTTATTAAAGCCGTTATTTGAACTGGCCTATCAGCGCTCTACACTAGAAAATGCTATCGAGGAAAACAAAATGGCCATTATGACGGTTAATGATTACGTTAATAAAAAAGAAACAAAAAAAATCCTGTCTTCTCCCGCATCAATGCCAGCGACAGATATGCACTACTCCGCTTTTTTATACAAAAGAATAGATCTGGCCCAACATTTCATCGGATCTGCGGCCATCACAGCCTCTGTAAACGGCCAGATAGCGAAAGTGGTGGGTGAAGAGAAAGAATTACGTGATGCGCATAGCGGCAGTGGTTTCAGCTTTATTGATTTAGCCGCTGACAAAGCCGGTACACGCTTTGGTGAAATGGCTACGTCATCACCTGAAAAGGCACGCATGATTCAAAAAGCAATGTCCGGAATAAAAGATTACAGCGATTTCATGCCCGATCCCAGAGATCTGCCTGAGCACATGGACGAAGCTGAATTTAAACAACGTTACCAGTCCGTCGATAGCCCCGCTTATCAAGAAATATCAAAGTTGATTGATACCCGCATAGCTGCTACACCGATTTATAACGCCAATTAAAATAGCGGAGAGGTGATTTAGTATTACCTCTTATCGGAGAAGGAAGTAGAGACGCGATTGTCGCGTCTCTACAACATCATTAATTAAACGTTTTACCGGGTGTGGCTGGCAAAACGGGCATTGTTTGTTTAGGGAACTCGCCGGTCAAACTGTTCAGGAAAGCGACGATATCGGCAATCTGCTCTTTGGATAAGTCTTTATCCAATTGCATTTTTGCCATGACCGTTACAGCTTCATCCAGGGTTTTAGCTGCACCATTGTGAAAATAAGGCGCCGTCAATGCGATATTGCGCAAAGTAGGTACTTTCCACATATTTTCATCGGCCGGTTTTTTGGTGACCGCTGCTAAACCTTTATCATCCTTGAAATGGTATTTCGCTGCAAAAAAAGCATTACTATTTACAGGAAATTTCTGGAACATACCCGGTCCATTAAATGCAGGGCCACTATGACAACTTGTACAGCCCAGCTCTTGGGCCAAATTCATGCCACGAACTTGCTGCTCGGTTAATGCTGATGTATCCCCGGAAACATATTTATCATATGGGCTATTGGGTGTAATTAACGTTCTTTCATAAGCTGCAATCGCTTTTGTTGCATTGTCTTTGGAAATTGCATCCTTACCGAAAGCCTGCTCAAAAGCCACTCTGTAACCTTCAATTGACTTCAAGCGGGCAACAACGTCATCCCAGTTTTTCATGCCCATTTCAATAGGATTGGTCACAGGGCCCGCAGCCTGCTCTTCAAGGCTTGCCGCTCTGCCATCCCAAAACTGCACGGCATTAAACGCAGCATTCCACACAGTCGGTGCACTGCGGCCACCGGTCTGGCCATTAACACCCATAGCATTAGGCCTGTTATCTTCACCGCCTAACATGGTGTTATGGCAGGAAGCACAAGAAACTGTATCCGTAGAAGACAAGCGTGGGTCATGATAAAGCATTTTCCCAAGCTCAATTTTTTCTTCGGTAGTAGGATTATCAGCAGGTGCCGGCGCTACTGTTGGCAATGCTTCCCAAGCCGAAGCCACAGAAATAGAGCCTGCTAAGGCTATCGCTGTCACCAGCGAACGAATTTTAAACATACTATCCTCCAAATATTATTATATGTATCATTAAATTAGGGGCGATTCCTGTGCCCTGAAGGGTATAAATCGCCCCGTTAGCTTGTATACCCCTTTGAATTGTAAAATATAACGCCAGCAAGATACAATTAAATTCCCGTGACAACACCTTACCACTCCCATCGCGATGAGATTAACTCTCATGCGGAAAACAGTGCTGCGGAGATTTTTTCAATAATCGTGAAGTATTTTTCTGTACCGGAAAAGCCACATTCTCACGGAGTACACGCTTTTTAGCAATTCAGGCTATATCCGGTAGAAGCCGAAACTACGTGCTCATCAGCTTCCGTAATAATCTTTTCCTCTGAAAAGTTTATTAATGTTATCTTATAATATTCATTCATACACTGGCTTCCTCCCATGAATCAAGCAGCCTTTTTTCCCCGAATAAAATGTTTCTTCGTTCTGTTACTGCTAATGATTGCCGATATACTCCCCATCCCTATCCTGGGACTTATCTGCCTGTTTATCCTGCTGTTTCGCCCGCCCTGGTTTAAAGAACTGGTTGACACTATTTATGCTGTAGAGAGCAGGACAGATAAACAATGAAAACGATCTTATCAAATTGAACATCTTACTTTAAAACCGCTAGCGCCACCCCGGCAACCAACTGGAAGCATCTTTCAGCTGGTGCCAGTCGAGTTCATATTCACGATGGTTAATGACTGCTTCCAGTATACAAACAACGACTTTTTCCTGTTCATTTCTAATCACGCGTGTAACTATAAAATGCTTTTCTTTATTGTATAGCTGCAGGGCAGTCCATTTGCTTGATAATAATTTATCAGGGTTTATTTGATTGTTTGCCTGGCTATTCATGGGCGACCGAGGACCTGATTTAATGCACTGGAAAGATCCGGGAATTGAAACCTGAAACCCTGAGCTAACAAACGCTCCGGCATCACACGCTGACTGCCTAATACCAGTTGTGACATTTCTCCCAGCAGAATTTTCAACAGCCAGGCAGGAACGGGAAGCAACGCTGGACGCTTTAAACAATGGGCCAGTGTCCGGGTAAATTCGCTATTGGTAACAGGGTTAGGAGCTGTTGCATTATACGCGCCCTGCATGGATGAATCACTTATCATCATTCGGGCAATAGCAATCCAGTCCTGCCGGTGAATCCAGGACATCCATTGCTGTCCATTGCCCAATCGCCCGCCCAATCCCAAACGAAAAGGCAGTAACATGCGTTGCAAAAGTCCTCCGCCCTCGGCAAGCACCAAGCCGGTTCTGATCAAGCAGACTCTAACACCGAATTGTTCAGCTTTTTTAGCCTCATTTTCCCAATCGGCACAGAGCTGGTGCGAAAAATCCTTGTGAGATGCTGATTGTTCAGTTAGTACAGTATCGCCTTGATCACCATAATAGCCGATAGCAGAACCACTGATTAAAAGCTCAGGTTTAATTGTCATGCGAGCCATGCATGCAATCAGCTGCTTGGTCAGACTTATTCTACTATCCCGTATGACCTGTTTACGCGCATCGCTCCAGCGGGCATCAAAAATCGGCGCTCCAGCAAGGTTGATAATGACCCGATACGTATCTTCCGGCTTAAGCTGATTGAGATTATTCAGTGGCTTAATGCCAGATCCGCAAATTTTTTCTACCGACTCAGGATTACGGCTTAAAACGGTAACTTCACAGCCTTGCTCAGTCAAGCTTCGCGTCAAGGCACTGCCAATAAAGCCAGTGCCGCCGGTAATAAGTATTTTCATCACACTGTCCTCACAAACATTAAACACACTGCAACATTTCCTTCACTAAGGAAGCTAAACCATTTTAATAGTGACACTAAAGCCGTTAAGAAACCAGTGAAAAATTCCTAACGATCGGCAGCACCTCATTAGATTGGCACTTGGTTTGAATGGAAATCAAGTGCCCTTGTTTATAAACTAAATTTTGTACATATTTTGTACAGCTATAATTTGACAAAACGGCTTTTGGCGAGTAAGTTACACAGCAAGATTTTTTTCGCTTCTGATTGTTTTAGACGTTTGGCAATGTACCTGGAATTTGTATAACGCCTTCAATCCAGTTGATTGATTACACCGGCCTCCTCTATAAACTCTCCCAGGCTGTCTAAGGGAGGGTCTTTTTTTGAGTTAAATCATTGGTAAAAGAGATGAATGGTATGACATTTAAAGGGTTACAAAGCATCAAATTCCTACTTGAAGTTAATTTCTACATTGCAGTAATCGTGCTGATAGCTGGGGGTATTTTGTCGGTATCAGGAAGTTATTCTATTTTTGAATTTAACGTAGATCTTTATGGCGCTCTTGACAACAATTTGCGCATGATAATGGTCTATCTGGCAATAACTGAAAGTGTCATTTTAGGCTATTGCTTTCTCAGAAAAAATTTTCAGGTAATGATTCCGGTGGGGTTTTTCCTGATTTTGATGATTGCATCAATGGAATTTTACAGTGAAATCAATTCGATAGAGATTGATGAAAATTTCCCCCTCTTCTTTCTTTATACAGGAATATCGCATATTTTATATGGCGTGATGGCAGGTATAGAAAAAAACAGCTGTACTGAACAAAATGACAAATCCCGTAAGCTGCAAGAATAGTCATTGTGTTAATCTTGTCGTTACTTGTCGTTATAAGATACGATTTATCTCTCTTTTTTAATCGTCTTTGAGATTATGAAATATTTGCTTGTGTTGATTGCAGCCTTGTTATCAGGCTGCACCGGAATTCCTGATGGCGTAACTGCGATTAATGGCTTTGAAATTAACCGTTATATGGGAACGTGGTACGAGATTGCCCGACTGGATCACCGCTTTGAAAGAGGCTTGAATAACATCTCGGCAACTTACACATTGAGAGAGGACGGAGGTGTCAATGTGCTTAACAAAGGCTGGAATCAGGCGGATGGCAAATGGGATCAGGCTGAAGGCAAAGCCTATTTTGTCGAACAACCCGATAAAGGAAGGCTAAAGGTGTCCTTCTTCGGCCCGTTCTATGGCGGCTATAACATCATTGATTTAGATAAAAAAGACTATGCTTATTCGATGGTCACTGGCCCTGATAAATCCTATTTGTGGATACTATCGCGAACCAGGCAATTGCCAAAGGCAACCCTTGATGCATTAATTGAAAAAGCCAAACAGCTGGGTTTTGCTACTGACAAGCTTATCTTTGTCAATCAGGATTAGCCTATGCCAGATGGATGAATGAGTTTTTTTGCGAAAGCCTGGTTTATCTTATTGAGCACAATACGGTTTCATTGTTTTCCTACTCGTACTACTCACTGACTGTGCACTGGAAAAAAATTACTATTGGTTAATTGATTAGCCTGTTTTAATGACTTTGCCGTTATTGAACAACAAACTACCCTGCGAATATAACATC
>NQJI01000061.1 GCA_002256705.1 Methylococcaceae bacterium NSM2-1 | reverse complement strand
AGATCATTACGCGTATATTGCATTTCCGCCAGACGGCGCAGGATGGTACGCTGATTGATCAGGTCGCCCTTTACCAGGTGCAACACCATTTTGAAGTAGGATTCCGGTTCGCCCAGGCCATAAATTGCCGAAACCGTTGCGACTACAATTGAATCCTCTCTTTCTATCAACGCCTTGGTCGCTGATAAGCGCATCTGTTCGATATGCTCGTTGATAGCGGCATCTTTATCGATAAAAGTATCGGAAGCCGGAACATACGCTTCCGGCTGGTAGTAGTCATAATACGAGACAAAATATTCGACACTGTTTTCCGGAAAAAACTCCTTCATCTCGCCGTATAACTGCGCGGCCAGGGTTTTATTAGGCGCCATGATCATGGCCGGACGCTGCACTTCATTAATGACATTGGCTATGGTAAATGTTTTTCCCGAACCGGTTACGCCCAGTAAAGTCTGATGCACTTCGCCATCATTCAAGCCCTCAATCAATGCTTTTATGGCGGTAGGCTGATCACCGGCTGGTTTAAATCGGCTGTGGATTTTAAATTGTTTTTTCACTTAAATTTCTCTGTGGTGAAGCCCCCTTCTTGTGCATAGCTATCTACACAAGTGTTTGCTCCTTCTCCTTGAGAAAGAAGGCCGGGATGAGGGGAATAAAAACAGTTGATTTTATTCCCCTCTCCCCAACCCTCTCCAGCTGGAGAGGGAGCTGCATGGACTTATAACTGACTGTATTTATTATATAAAAACTTGTGGAAATACCTTTGCTTCTTGTGAAGAAAGACCCGGTATGAAGGGAAAATTTCCCCTCACCCCAACCCTCTCCTTTTGGAGAAGGAGACTTTTGGTACTCATTTGATAATACTTTTTAACACTGTACTGTTAGCAAGCCATTATACATAGCGTATAATTGCTGTCATTTCACACATTGATTTTATACGGCGGAATATGAGCATCACACTTTCTAACAGAGTCCAGGCAGTTAAACCTTCACCTACCTTGGCGATTACCGCCAGAGCCGCTCAAATGCGCGCAGCAGGCAAAGACATTATCGGCCTTGGCGCAGGCGAACCGGACTTTGATACACCGGATCACATTAAAGCTGCCGCTGTTAAGGCAATGGATAGCGGTTTCACAAAATACACTGCGGTAGACGGTATTCCCAGCCTGAAAAAAGCCATTATCGCCAAATTCAAAAATGATAATGGTCTTGATTACCAGCCCAAACAGATTCTGGTTTCTTGCGGCGGTAAACAAAGCTCTTACAATCTGACTCAGGCGATGATTAACCCCGGCGATGAAGTGATCATTCCTGCGCCATTCTGGGTTTCGTACCCTGACATGGTCTTATTGGCCGATGGTGTGCCGGTTATTATTGAAACCACTCAGGCACAACATTTTAAAATTTCGCCTGCACAGCTGCGCGCCGCTATCACCGATAAAACGCGGTTAATCTTTATAAACAGTCCCTCCAATCCATCCGGTGTTGCGTATACCCTGGAAGAACTGAAAGCCCTGGGTGACGTATTAGCGGATTTCCCAAACATTATCATTGCCACCGATGATATGTATGAACATATTCTTTGGAATCAAGGCTCGTTTGTTAATATTTTAAATGCACATCCTGAATTTTATGAGCGCACGGTGGTAATGAATGGCGTATCAAAAGCTTATTCAATGACCGGATGGCGTATCGGGTATGCCGCTGGCCCTGCCGATTTAATTGAAGCCATGTGTACTATTCAGTCGCAAAGCACATCCAATCCAACGTCCATTTCACAATATGCCGCCGAAGCCGCTTTAACAGGCGATCAAAGCTTTATAAATAACATGTGTGTTGAATTTAAAAAGCGTCATGATTATGTGGTTGCAGAACTTAACAGCATTGAAGGGGTGGAATGTCTGGAGACTGATGGCACTTTTTATGTATTCCCCAATGTGGAAAAACTGATTGCCAGATTGGATGGCATCAACAATGACCTTGAATTTTCGGATTATTTAATCGAAAAAGCAGGGGTTGCGTTGGTACCCGGTTCTGCATTTGGTTCCGAAGGACATATCAGAATTTCCATTGCCACGAGTATGGCAAATCTGCAAAATGCTTTGGAGCGGATCAAGAAAGCGATTTAAGTTTTTGTTTGGACATGGCGCAAACCTAACAAAAAGCATAATTACTTGCAGGAATATACAGTTTTTGCATGCCTTACCATTATGAATAGTCAACCAACGACTGCTTATTTTCGTAATGACATTTTGATTAAGCGCCCGTATATCCAACTCGAATGGTGTCAAGCGACGCTGCTCAGCCCTGTCCGCCGGGAAATTCAGCCTGATGGGCGCATTCGCCATTGGGTGTTTGTGCCTGAGTTGGACAAATATTTACGGGTAGTGACGTTGAGTGATGGCATTACCCTGCATAATGATTTCCTGACCGGAGATTTAAACTATGAAGCTAAGTTACGATAAAGAAACTGATTCGCTGTATATTCATCTGTCCAATACACCATCGGTGGATTCCGATGAAGTCTCTGATGGTGTAGTGCTGGACTTTGACGGCAATGGCACACTGGTTGGGATTGACGTGCAACACGCCAGCGAGAAGACCGATATTCAATCCGTGTCACTGTTGCATCTACCTTTGCATGATTTGCAGGCGGCCTGAAGCATTTTGAATTTACAGTGATCGTTTTATCACCAGAAATACATCACATAGGCGGTTGATTAGGATGGGTTTCGGCTGTCACCTCTACCCATCCTATCGATCTGTTCCACGATGTTTCAAAGGGCAATGCCCAATACGTTGTCCCCTGTTTTTATTTAGGACCCGCTGTAAGCATTGATAATGCTTCTTGCAGACTATGTTTTCATTACTGATAGAGAAACAAAAATGGAAAAATCAAATCCCACAGTTGCAATTATAATCTTCATTATTTTGTTCGGGTTCGCAGTGCATTTATTCAGAGAAGCGATTTTTGTTATTATGTTCGCAGCAGTTCTCTTTTGGCTAAGTTATTATGGAGGTCTTGCTTTATGGGCGCGTTCGCTGAATTCATATTGTGGATTGACCGTAATAAAGGCTAAAAATTGACCGTAATAAAGGCTAAAAAAAACTACCAAGTCCCCGTATTTTCCATGGAAACCCAAGGTTCTGCAGGCGCTAGCGGCTTACCTTTCTGTAAAAGCTCGATAGAAATCTGATCCGGCGAGCGGACAAAAGCCATGTGTCCATCACGTGGCGGACGGTTGATTAACACACCGGCATCCATCAATTTTTGACAGGTTTCATAAATATTGTCGACTTCAAAAGCAAGATGGCCGAAGTTGCGCCCTCCCCCATAGTCTTCTGTATCCCAGTTATAAGTCAGCTCAATTAACGGCGCCTGCATCTTGAGTGCCTGATCCGCATCAAGCGGCGCATACAAATAAACAAGGGTAAAACGACCCTGTTCACTGTCATACCGGTGGCTTTCCAACAGCCCGAGTTTGTTGCAATAAAAATCGAGAGATTCATTCAGATCATGAACCCGAATCATGGTATGTAGATAACGCATAGCGAATTACTCCTTATCAATTAATACTATATTGTGTCATCCAATTGATGACCGCAATATTTGCAATAGTCGGCATCGAAATCATGCCCTGTTTTTCCGCAATCCGGGCAAGCATCATTTCGGATTTTTCCGGCACTATAGGTTTTATAAAGCTCGGCACTATAGATACCCGTTGGCACAGCAATAATGCCATAACCCATAATCATAAGAGTAGCGGCAATCATCTGGCCAAATACCGTTTGCGGTGCTATGTCGCCATAACCAACCGTGGTAATCGTGACGATGGCCCAATAAACCGATGTTGGAATACTGGTAAAACCGGCTTCATTACTTTCCACCGCATAAATCAGTGATCCAAAAATAACCACCAACGTCAATACAGCATAAAGAAAAACCTGGATTTTTCGAGAGCTATTGCCTAATGCAGTCATTAGCATTTGAGCTTCTTGCATGTATTCCGACAATTTGAGAATACGAAAAATTCTTAATAACCTCAAAATCCGAATAACCAGCATGTACTGGGCACCTGGAATCAGAAGAATCAGGTAAGTGGGCAAAATCGACAGCAAATCCACCAGGCCAAAGAAACTCTTGAAATATAGCCACGGACGCCGGACGCTGATTAAACGCAGACCGTATTCAAAAGTGAATAATAATGTGAATGTCCATTCAAGAACGTATAGGGCATGAGAATGCTGCTTTTGGAATGCATCGACACTACCCATCATTACAACTGCCACACTCAGTAAAATGCAGATGCTCAAGACAATATCAAAAGCTTTGCCCATAGGTGTTTCAGAGCCAAAAATGATGTCATTGAGAGTTTCCCGCCACGCCGAGAGCGTATCGCCATCATTATAAAAAGTCTTTAATTTTACCGGTTTCTTTGTACTCATCACTTTAATATGCAGCATTGATCAGCATGATAACCGCCTGCCAAACCGGGAAATCAACTTGTGCAAGCTTTTTTAATTTCTGCGTATCTAAAACAGTCGACCGTATGATCATTTACCATGCCTGTCGCCTGCATAAAAGCATAACAAATAGTACTGCCTACAAACTTAAAGCCTCGCTTTTTGAGGTCTTTACTCATTAATTCAGACAGACGTGTAGAAACGGGAATGTCGCCAGCAGTCTTCCAGGCGTTATGCAAAGGCCTGCCATCTACAAATAACCAAATATACTCATCAAAACTGCCAAAGCTCTCTTGAACATCTAAAAAAGCCGCTGCATTGATTACGGCACCATTAATCTTCAGTTTATTCCTTACAATGCCGGGATTAGCCAACAACGAGTTGATCTTGTCGTTGTCATAGCGTGCAATTGTGCCGGCTTCAAAATTGTCGAAAGCTTTTTTGTATTCTTCGCGTTTTTTTAATATAGTCACCCAACTTAAACCCGCCTGAGAGCCTTCAAGAATAAGAAACTCAAACAAAAGCCGGTCATCATGCACCGGGACACCCCATTCGAGATCATGATAGCGTTCTTCCAGGGGGCTTGAAAGTGCCCAGCTACATTTTTTCATTGGTATTGTCAAAATCAAAGACCTCTATTTAACGCATAAAGAAAGTACATCTACTACGGATTACATTATTGTATGAAATTGTTGAGTTAATTTACTAACTGATGTTACGCTGTAAATCAGTCTTCCCGGTTTACAGTTTCAGCTTTCAACCTGACGGTCATGAAAAAGCTGTCATCACCTTGTAAAATAAAAGTTGTACTTTCACGGCAATTCGGGACAATTCAGAGTTAATCCGTAGGTGGCAAGCTCTTCGGTTACACTCTGGAGAGTCTTGTCGCACCATGAATGGCTTAACCTGAAAACTGCTGTTCACCACAGAATCACGGAAAACATAGAAGAAAATCATCGGGTTGAAAATAAAAATCCTTCACTCATCAGGTGAATGACAAATGAATGCTAACGCGTCGATTCTCCTCGAGCTCTGTATCTTAGTAGTATGTAGCTGATTTTTCCAGTCTTAACTGCCACCTCGACAAGACCTTTGGTCCTGAGCACAGTCGAAGGGTCTGGACGAACGGCCAAACCTTATGGGTTGCCGTAATTCACATTGGAAGCCCGGATTCTGATTTCAGTTTTTAGATTTTCGTGGATAAAACCTTAACCTTGCCGTGATATACACTTTTTTACCTGCGTTTTCCTTGTAATTATTCCAAACTACACACAACATCCTTATATCAATATGAATAACGTTTTACCCGGCAACCCCAAGCTTTGGCTACTCCCAGTCCTGTCTGGCATTTTTATCGGCACCAGTTATATCCCCTTTCCCCCCTGGGCCTCCTTGTTCTGCTTTGTGCCGTTATGGCTATTCTGGAGCCGGCAAACACGCCTCAGAGACGTATTCCTGGGTGGCTTAACCACCTCTTTTATATTTACATTGCTTGGTTTTAACTGGGTCACCTACATGCTGCATGAGTTCGCGCATCTTGACTGGCCTGTTGCGGTGCTCGGTATGATCTTCTACGGGTTGATAGCGCATTTGTATGTGCCTTTGGCTGGAGTAATCTGGTTTATGGGGCAGCGGAAATTCAAGTGGTCCGAACGGCTTTCGCTGTGGTTGATGGCTATCATCACGATATTATGTGAAGCCTATTCATTTACCCTGTTTGACTGGAACTTCGGTTATTCCTGGTATGGAGCCAATATACCCATTTACCAGTGGGCTGAAGTTATCGGTTTTAGCGGACTCAGTGCAGCCACATTGCTTTGTAATCTTCCGCTTTACCTCGCCTGGCAACAGCGCAAGCAGAACTCCGGTAAAATCATATTAGCAACTGTTATTACAGGTTTTATTCTGTTAAATATGGGCGGTTTATGGCTTCAAGCAAGACTGCCGCAACCGGATGCCTCTTTTAAAACGTTACTGATTCAGGCGAGTACAGAAAATTCAGAAAAAATGGCCGCTGAATTGGGTAAAGGCTATAGCAATGAAATACTCAATCGCTATATAACACTAACGGACAACGCCCTCAAAACCCATAAAGATAAAAAAATCGACTTTGCCATGTGGCCTGAAACGGCATTTCCAGCTTTACTGGGCGAACAATTCAAGCACAATGAATTGCCAATAGCGCTGGCTCAATTTCTCCACGATAGACAACTGCCGCTTATTACCGGCGCGTACAGTGTAGATGTACCTTCCCGATTGATTACCAACTCCCTGTTTGTATTGAATAAGGACGGGGAAATTGTGCCGCCTCATTACAGCAAGACCATTTTGCTGGCCTTCGGTGAATACATACCCGGAGAACAATTTTTCCCTGAAATCCGAGACTGGCTGCCGCCAACAGGCCATTTTGCAAGAGGTTCGGGGCCTACGAGGCTGTTAAACTGGAATGGCTACAAAATGGGGGCGCAAATATGTTATGAAAGTCTGTTTCCAGGATTTTCACGTTCACTGGCTGAATTGGGGGCGCAGTTCATCGTCAATGCAACCAATGATTCCTGGTACGGTACATGGCAAGAACCCTATCAACACATGTACATGACGCTGGCACGAGGCGTGGAATTTAGAAGACCAGTGTTGCGAGTCACGAATACCGGCATATCCACCGTATCACTGGCCTCGGGAGAAATCCTGGAGCGTTCTCCGATACATCAGCCATGGTCAGGATTATACGAAGTCCCTTATCTTAAAAATCCGCCGGCTACCTTTTACCAAAACTGGTTCTGGCTAGTACCCTGTTTGCTTTGGGGGACTTTGTTTTTTTTACTCATCATGGGCTTAAAAAAGCCTGAGAGTCAGTAAAAATTATTTCGGTTAAATGTTGGGTTGCGAACAGCATGCAACCAACCTACGCTGCTGTATGATATTATTTGATAAAACATAAGTCTGAAGAAAGGGGTAAGAAGATGACTGATAATATTGAAAACCTTGTGCTAGAGCAGTTACGAGCTATCAGATCTGATATAGCATCTGTAAAAGAGGATACGCGGGAGATTAAGTCACGTTTAATAATGGTAGAAAGCGGTATTGCCAGTCTGCGAAGAGATGGCGGTGATTTCGCGGCCAGTATTGCAGACCAGCATCTGCGGTATGACCGGCTGAATGATCGAATCGACCGTATTGAAAAGCGTTTGGAACTGTCGTAAAAATGTTAGCTTTTCGTTAAATGCCTGTAATCAGAAAGTCGATCGCTGAAATAATTTCGGTCCTAATATGAGCCAGTGAACCTTCGCAATTACTTAAGGTTCGCATTGATACGCTTGCCATTTGATGGGTAAGTAGC
>NQJI01000060.1 GCA_002256705.1 Methylococcaceae bacterium NSM2-1 | reverse complement strand
CTATAATATTCATTTTTTATCCCCTGATTCTACAATGGTCGATTAATTGACATATCGGATAAATAATAGAAAACATTTTCATAAAATACAAAGTAGAAATCAAAATTGTTAGACACCTAATTTCATAAACCGGGTATAAGTGAGTTGGTTCCAATAGATGCAAAAGATTTTCATAGAGGCCCATATCAAAAAAACTGACACTGTCGGGATGTTCATCCTGGTATTTATTATTGAACCCATCATCATATTGCCATTCATTGTATCGACTTGCTCTTGTTCCGATAAATTATTAGTTCGAATACAGCCCGATTGACTAAAACGATTCATTAAATCAGTTGTATTGCCAGCATTTGCGAATCGTAAATGAATTTTTCGGAAAATCCTTTTATATTCTCGGTATTTTGATGGCTTATTGCTGGAGTTTTATCGGTACAGAAAACAGGTGAAGTCGAAATTGCTTAAAATTTTTCAAATCGATATCTTAATCCTAAATTCCGTAGCTGATGCAGTTTGCAGGCCGTACATGCTCCTATAGATCAGCGTGTACGGCCTGCAAACTTGTTTCAATTGGCAGTCGGATTAAAGCGATCTTGCCAGGCGATGCAGTGCTTCACTGCCATGATTAAACAACGGCCAGCCATCACCCGGTAGAACCGCTTTAATACCGGGCAAATCTGCAATACGCTTGACCGATTGAATAGCCTTGTGTACATCAGTAAGTTTCGTTTCCGGCAACATGCATAATTCACCACCGATATGACAGCGTATTAAATCGCCTGTTATCAGTGTGGTGTGTTCCAAAAGCAGGGCGAGTTCTCCCCGCGTTTTAGAACCGTCAAGTTGATAAGCAATCAATCCTGGGACGACTTCTTCATTGTCATGAAGCCAGCGTTCGCAGGAAATTGGGAACGTATCTTCTTCACCTGATGGACCATAAATCGCGGCGCCCGTGCTGCTTGCAATATGCTCAGCATCTCGGCAATGGTCACTATTGGTTATGACGATGAAATCGACGCCGCCCAATCGTTGCAAATGGCTGTGATCATGTTCTGACATCGGCAGGGGATCAATTAATACATTGCCGCCGTCACGTACCCAAAGCACGCTATGAAAATCCAGATTGCGTTCCTTATTAAACTCTGACCAGCCAAATAAGTCTTTTCTATGTAATTGTTTCATTTCAAATCTCCTCGATTAGTTATTATACACATACTGCTTTTTCGACAAGATTAGTTCTTTAATACTTTGTTACTGAGCACCTTTTTGCGACTCTCAGCATTGTATAGAAAGCGACGACGTGTTTTTTCGTCAACTTGAGTCCAGAGGATAAATTTCATGGACAAAACGAAAGCACCCCATGCAGATATCGTCACCATTCAGACAGCACATCCTGATGCAGGAGGGAGATATACTATCTGGATTCGAGCTCATTGAAAATTCTAATGGTTTGTTGAGTAGAGAGATTTATTATATCTTTTACCAACAAATACCTGGTAAACCCGTGCAACCGCTTTAACAATTTATTATGAGGGTTTAAATCGCGTAACAGTGAGAGCGATTCTTTGGCTTCTGTATAGTCCTTTTTTTCTAATAATTCCAACATGTTCTCACATTGCTGCCGGATAATAAAATCACGGAAAACCAGTGCCAAGGGTGTTTGTTTGAGGCAGATGGATTTAGATAAAGCCAGATTGGCCATTTTCGGTTCATCCGCAAGCCAAAACTGCAAGGCTTTGCTTAACCAATGCCTTGCGACGTGTTCGCTGCCGAGAACACTGCCCAGATCGGCTTGACAACGAGGACAGAGCTGTGCTCCAGTTAATCGCGCATTGCAGCAAGGGCAGCGATCCATCAGGATTCCAGATAATAGATAATGTCGGCTAATTTTGCTACGGACTCTTGCAATCGGTCATCGAGTCCGGCTTCAATACAGCTGTTAATGTCTTCGATTAAATCAATCATATCCTCTTTGTCTTCATTGGATGTTATATCAAATAAGGCTTCAGCCTTGGCGATCAGTTTGCGTGCCTCGACAATTTCTGGCGCCTCATTTTTAACAACAGCACGGATAGTTTCATTTTGTCCGAATAGTTTATTGATGCGGTGCCGGGCGGTATCCAACGCGCCGTGTTCAAAGCGCGAAAAGGCGTTTTTGATGGTAATCGATTTTTCCAGGCCGGTCGCTTTTTCCTGCGCGGAAACATGCAGCATACCGTTAAGATCCAGGGCTAAGGTAAGCGTGATAACGTTTCCGGCCTCGACATCTTGTAAACCTTCAACGAGAAATTCGCCAATTTTTATATTATTCAATGCATCAGGATCTTCACCCTGATAAATTGTTACATTAACGACTTCCTGGCCATCATGATTGGTTACGAAGGCTTCGGTTTTACGATTCGGCAGTGCGGTATTTTTGTGAATAATAGGGACGTAGGTGAACGGATAATATTCGTCATTCAAATAACCTATCGCGCTGGTGCCGTAAGTATAGGGAGTGACATCGACCAATACCGCGTTTACCTCTTGTCCGCTAATCATCGCGGCCTGAATGGCAGCGCCCATGGCGACACATAAATCGGGATCGACTTCGCTGTGCGGCTCAAAACCGAATTCGTTATAGAGTCGTTCACGAATACACGGTGTGCGCGTCGAGCCGCCCACTAAAAGGATTTCATCGATGTCGGCAGGGGTTAGTTTCGCCCCTTTCATCGCAATGTGCACGGCATCAATGGTGGCGTTGATATAGTCTTCGATCATTTCTTCGTAATCGATTCGGGATAGCTCTAAAGACAAATGAATCGCGGCGCCTTCATGCTCCAGCAAGTATTCTTCTTCAATTTTTGCATAAGGCTGATCGGAAAGTACGAGTTTTGCATTCTCAGCGGCTCGCGTGATACGCGCCAGTGCCTTGCTGTGCTGGCGCAGATCAACGCCTTGTGTTTCCTGCAGATGATCGAGAATATGCTCAATGATTTGTTGATCGAAATCATCGCCGCCCAGGTGGTTGTCGCCATGACTGGACAGCACTTCGACAACGCCGGCTTCGATATTCACGACTGAAACGTCAAACGTGCCGCCGCCCAGGTCATAAACCAGCATGCGTTTTTGTTCAACCTGATTGCCGCCATAAGCCAGTGCTGCGGCGGTGGGTTCATTAATCATACGCACGACTTCAAGTCCTGCAATTTCTCCGGCTTCGCGTGTGGCCTGACGCTGTGCGTCAGAAAAATACGCCGGCACAGTGATGACGGCTTTGGTAACCGCTTGATCAACATGCTGTTCCGCAATGGCTTTAAGACGTTTGAGAATAATTGCCGAAATTTCCTGCGGCGCATAAGCATGACCGGCCAAATTCACCTGGATATCTTGCCCCATCAAACGCTTGATGGATTTTACCGTCCGCTCCGGGTAAACCAGATACTGGTTTCTGGCGGATTCGCCCACCAGAATATCACCCTGATCATCAATGCCTACAAAAGACGGCAATATTTTCTTGTTGTTGTCAGCAATCACCACCACTTTTCCATTTTCTATAATGGCAACTTCCGAATTGGTCGTTCCTAAATCGATTCCGATAATTATTTCGTTCATAATATATATTAATTAAGTATTAGCATTTATTGACTTTGACTTCAGCAAGACGCAAGACATTTTCTTCAAAAAGAAAACCTTTACGCAGTTCCTCGATCACAATCCCGTTTGCAAGTTTTGGATCTTGAGTAATTTCAACCGCACTCATGGTGTGAGGATCCAGCAACTTGCCTACACAGTCGATAGCGTAAACATTGTAGCGCTGTAACAGCTGTTCAAAGCGTTTGAGCGTCATGGACTGGCCTTTTTTAAAGGAGTTTATAAAGCGAACATCCTGTTTTTTAGAATGGCTGAACAACGATGAAACCGGATGGTAGTTTTGTAAAACCCCAAAACCTACGATGAGCCGATCATAAATATCGACAATATCCAGCAGCACTATGCGTAACGTTTCGCTACGCATTTGCTGCAAGCGTTCGTTATGAGCGCTAAGTTCGTCGGCAAGCGCTTTATTATCGGTCTGCAACGTCGTCAGGGCGTTACTGAGAGTATCCAGCGTCGTTTTGAAGTGCCTTGATTCGGCTTTAACTTCACTTTTTAAGCCAGCCATTTCGCTGAGCAACGTAGTCAAGTCAGGCTGTTCGGCGCTGAGCGTATGGGCCAGGTCAGCTTGCTCCAGATAACTCTGGAATTCTTCCATCAAGCGGTTTTTTTGTGTGTCACTCATGCTGTTGTATTTGTAAGGTTGCCGATCAGGAAAGTTTTGTCGTCAATACTGGCGTGCAATAATTTATCGAAATAATCAGCGTTCATGATTGACGGCTGCGTGGTGCTGAATGCCTGTTCGAGCAGGGCATCAAAATCGGCTTCCGGGTAATTAAACAGTGCATAGTTTTCACGGCTGGTTACATTTTTAATGGTCTCGTATGCGCTGTGTATGTGTTGGAATATTTCATGATCGCGGTCGGGCGGGTTGAGCTTGACCTTCTGCAAATAAGCCTGCTTGATCTCACTATCCGAGGCATGTTCAGTTACCTCTAATATTTCGTAAGGTGTTTTCATAAGTGTGTGCTGCTAGTTAAAAAAACGGAAATGACGCTGGTTTCGACGTTGCTTTTTGTCCTTCAAAACATTCAGCAATATCTTTAGCAGTCACGCCTATATCGATACCCAGATCATCAGCAGATTTAAGCATTAAAAAGGCAAACAGTGCCTCAGGATCATCATTAAGGAGGTTGAACATCTTGGCCACGTCATTGGATAAATACTCAGCGGCGAGTATTTTGAGCATCCGTTCCGGAGGGTTCTTTTTAGTGATCTGAATTGTTTTCTCTGCGAGTTGGTCGTATAAATCTTCGGGCAGATGGCCAAATAGCTTGTCTAGCGGATCTTCATCATCGATACCGCCGAATAATGAATCGAAAATATTGAAGCCGGATGGCTGGCGCGATTTTTGATATTGATCGAGAAATTTACCGATAAGAGCAACAGCCCGCTGGTCTTTTTCCAGTTGGGCATTGTTCAGGCCGTCTCGTAATCGCAAGAAGTTCATATAAGAACATTTGCCGGCATTGCCGTTTACTTCAGCATATACCCGATAGTACATCCAAATCGGTTTAAGCCACAGTGGCTGTGCAATCTTGACGCAAAACCGCAGTAATTCAAAATGCTGGATACGTTCCAGACATTGGCATAGAGACAATAAAAGCTCTTCGCCATAGTCTTGTTGTTTGATGGATTGTTTAATAATGGCTTTGATCTTTTCCAGCGACTTATGCAGTAGCGTCTGGCTTACGTTATCATCGTCAGCATATTGCTGTATTACTTTAATCAGCTGAGTCATTTCCTGTTGGGACATTACATAATCTTTTGTCAGCGGCGGCAATTCTTTTAGAATGGGGGCGCTCTGTAAATCCAGTAATAACGCTTCCAAGGTGGCGCAAAAATAGGCACACACCAGCCCATCATTCAATTTTTGCACAGACTCTGCAATTAACTGAGAACCTTGTTTTTTATCCTCCGCAACAAACACAAAAAAACCGCGCATTAACTGGGCTTGCGTCTGGTAACGTTTACCGATAGTTATTTTTTCCGCCTGATGAATTTCCTTTTCAACCAGATGAAACTTTTTGCTTTTAATTAATTTCCGCGCATGAGCCAAATGGCTTGTAAATAAAACCTGTTTGGCAAAAGTGTTAACGGGGTCAATTTTTAATAAGGCCTGGGCACATTGTGACGCTTTTTTAAATGCTTTGTTACGCGTAGCAGCTTTTATCGCCAGACCTAACATCTCAACATCGTTTGGAAACTTCTTGATACTTTTATCCAGCCATTCCTTATAGGCATCGGTTTCTTGTTCCTGTCGTTCAAAGTATTGGAGAATTTTTACGTAACTTTCACGATCATCCGGATCATGACCAAGGCTGTCTATTAGCCACGAGACCGCCTCTTCGGGCGTCTGCTGATGCGCCGCGATATGCCTCATAATCAACGCAATCTTGAAAGCGCCATCGGCACCCCGGGTTTTTAAAACCGTAATGCCTTGCTGCCAGTAATATTCGGCGCCATGAAAGTCCCTGTCACGTTCGCACATAAGCGCTTTTAGCCGCCATGCTTCAAAGTCATCCAGGGTACCAAAATGCTTGCTAAAGTCGCGCTGCCCGGCAGGGTAGGTTGAAAGTGCGGCGAGGCAGTAATGTTGCGCCAAATCGGTGCCAAACAGTGCCTGATACTGAATGGCTAAATTAAATTTTACTTTGTCCGATAAGCGGTCTTTTTGTTTGGTTAATACATCGAGTAGCTCGATCTGCTTTTTGTTGAAGTTTTTTGCTCCTTCAATAATCTTGATTTGGGGCGGGGTGAGTTGCAATAAGTCATTAATCAGTGCCGCACCTCCATGCGTAATAGCAAGCAGCAATGCGCCCGCTTGATGATAGGGTGAACCGTCAGGAATTTTCGCTAACAGAGATTGTGCTTGTTCGACCGATTCAGGAACTAGGAGGGCCGCTTTCATAAGCGTACGAAAATCGCGAAAAGCGGAACGAAACGGCAACTTCTTCAACGCCGGTTCGATGTCTTCCAGCTTATTGTTCCGGTAGGCACTCAAGGCTTCTTGAACAAAACCTAAATGCATCATGAACACCGAATCCTTAGGCAGCATGTCCTGACAACTGATTTTACCGGTAATGATGAGTAAACCTAGTAAACTGGCAAGCTCAGGATAGTGTTCGTCCAGTTGTTGTGCAGATAATTGACCAAGACAGGATTTGATTTTTGCCATGTCATTTGTTTGCAATAGCCAGTTGATATAGTAATCAAAGGCTTCGTGAGGTTGTTCGGCATTCTGGGCATAATTTTCCCATAAAACCAGAGCTTCTTTAACCATGCCTTTTGCGGCGAATGCCAAAGCTCTTTGCAAGTAACACTGTGCCAATGCCTGTCGCCAATCGGCATTATTTGCGTGTTTTAACAGGGATTTATAGAGGTCAATGGCTTCCTTGTATTGTCCCGCATTCAGCTTTGACAGTGCCTTGTTTTCAAGAACGCTGACATCTGTAACACTGGATTTAGGTGTGCTAAGCGGTTTTTTCTTCATGAGAGTCGTGTGTTACGTAAGATATTGTTCTTAAAAGTTCTTTATTATAATTGTTAAGGTTGGTCTTAGGGAACTCAAATTGGTCTATTGTTTTGGAGTAAGGGGGGGTGATGCTTTTTGCTTTTCTGAACTGCTAGCCGTTGTAAATCGCTTGATTTAAGCAAGTTCCAGTAAAGTATCCAGTTTCTTTTGCTGTTCCAGCGTATATAGGTCGTCAAAGCCGCCAACATGAAGATCGCCAATATATATTTGAGGCACTGTCCGGCGTTTTGTTTTGCGCATCATTTCTTCTCTCAAGCCCGTTTGGGTATCTACATTAATCTCGGTATAAGAGGCTCCTTTTTTGTCGAGCAAGCGTTTAGCCATAACGCAGTAGGGGCAAATATTGGTTGTGTAGATCAGTATCTCAGGCATGTTTTATTGATGTTTGTTAATATAGGATGGTGTAGTCTAAAGGTTCAAGGTTGAAGGTTCAAGGTTCAAAAATACCCCTTGTGCCTTGCGCCTTGAATCTTGTTACCTTACCTGATTATTTTGAGAGATTAAGCTATGAGTGATTTACCAGAAAATTTGAAGTATGCAATGTCGCATGAATGGGCACAATTGGAGGACGATAATGTCGTTCGTGTGGGTATAACCGATTTTGCTCAGGAACAATTGGGAGATTTGGTTTATATAGAGTTACCTGAATTAGGGCGCAAAATTAAAGTGCAAGAGCAGTGTGCTGTAGTTGAATCG
>NQJI01000059.1 GCA_002256705.1 Methylococcaceae bacterium NSM2-1 | reverse complement strand
AAACATTCTTCAGCCAGTACCGATAAGATTAAAGGTAATTCATTCTGCTTATGTAGCTTTAAGCCCTCTTCATTAACCGCTCTGTTCATGTGTATTGCCAAATTGGGCAATCGTAACAATGGCCTGTCAAATTTTACCAACAGGCTAACTATGTCGTTTTGATCGTCTTTATAACTGATCCGTCCGGCAAGACTCAAATCCCGATCAGTAAATGTGGCAATAATAGGCCCACCATAAACTTCAACACTCAGCCTTAACAAGCCGTCCATACCACTGGCTGCATTCGGCTTTATTCTTAAGCCAGGGGAATCGGTATGTGCGCCGATTATTTTAAACCCCGTTTCAATCAACGGTTTTTGCCCCTTTACGAAAATAATTATAGAGGAATCATCACGGATAACGTAATAACGTCCACCCGCTTGCAAGTCCCACTTTTCTTTTTCATCCAGTTTTACAAACTGAAAAGCCGCAAGCTGGGCTTCTACGCTTTTAACCGCATGCCATGGACTGGGACTGGCATCAATAAAATCCAGTAAGTTTTGCACCTGTTGCTGAGCGCTCATGATTTTTCTTTTAACTCCAGGGAAGCGGAGTTAATGCAATAACGCAGCCCTGTAGGCGCCGGCCCATCTTCAAAAACATGACCTAAATGTGCATCACAGACTTTACAGGTCACTTCAACCCTACGCATGTTATGACTGGTATCGACATGTTCAGTCACGCTGCCTTCAGGCAAATCAGCCCAAAAACTGGGCCAACCCGAACCTGAATCATACTTGGTCTCGGAATCAAACAAAGGACTCCCGCAACAAACGCAATGATAAATGCCCTTCTTTTTGCAATCGGTATATTTTCCTGTAAAAGGCGGTTCGGTGCCTTTTAACCGACAAATACTAAATTGTTCTGGCGTTAAGTTATCCAGCCACGGGTCATCCTTAGACTGTTTTTTGTCTGTCATAGTGAAACACCTTCCCATTGCTCAAACCGATGATTGTACCCGATCAAAACGGCATTGCCAAAAGTTCAATGACATGGACGATATCAACAACACCAAGACCATTCTCAGTCTCCACGACGACAATCGCCAACCCAAAAAACCATTAGTGATCGGGTTATCCTGCTTCTGTATCCTAGCTTTGCACTCCTGTTTTCAGCCGTTTTCCAAAAGCTGAAATTCAAAGTAAGGGCTTGCCTTGCGCGGAGCTTAATTTTTAGTAAGCTTGTGTTATTCTAAGCTCTTTATTCAAACATCTTATATTGGGTTAATGGAAATATACCTTGTTGGCGGGGCGGTACGCGATAAATTACTTGGACTTCCGGTTATGGAAAAAGACTGGGTAGTGCTTGGAGAAACGCCTGAATCAATGGTGAAGCATGGATTTCGGCCCGTTGGAAAAGATTTTCCGGTATTTCTGCATCCTCAAAGTCATGATGAGTACGCGCTGGCCAGAACAGAAAGAAAAACTGCACCCGGTTATAAAGGTTTTGCGGTTCATGCATCTCCGGATGTCACTCTGGAACAGGACTTAATACGCCGCGACCTGACCATTAATGCAATTGCAATGACCCCGCAGGGACAGCTTATTGATCCCTACGGAGGACAACGGGACCTGGAAAACCGAATTTTCCGTCATATTTCACCCGCTTTCGCAGAAGACCCTGTGCGCATTTTGCGTGTAGCACGTTTTGCAGCACGATACAGACACCTTGGTTTTACGCTTGCTGAAGAAACCAGAGAGTTAATGCAGTCTATGGTTGCAGCAGGTGAAGTCGATTACCTTGTTCCTGAGCGGGTCTGGGCAGAATTATTTAAAGCACTTAAGGAGCAAATGCCCTCGGCATTCTTCTATACCTTAAAAGACTGCACCGCACTGGAAAAAATCTTCCCGGAAATAAACCGTTTGTTTGGCGTTCCGCAACCGGAAAAATACCACCCGGAAATTGATACCGGTTTGCACAGTATGCTTTGTCTGGAGCAGTCCGCCCTTTTATCACCCAGCCCAGAAGTCAGATTTGCTGCGCTAGTACACGATCTAGGCAAAGGCTTGTCGCCAAAACAACATTGGCCACATCATTATGGCCATGAAACCAGCGGACTGCCCATTTTAGACAAAATGTGCGATCGTTTGCGTGTCCCAAACTCGTTTAAGTCACTGGCTCTGCAGGTCATGCAATATCATACTCACTGTCACCGGGCTTTTGAATTGCGCGCCTCAACAATAGCTGACATGCTTGCAGCTTTGGGGGCATACAAACAAACCAATAAATTACCTGAGTTTTTATTGGCTTGCGAAGCGGATGCTAAAGGCAGAACAGGATTTGAACACGTCTCCTACCCTCAAGCAGAAATGATAAAGCTGGCGGCTAAATCAGCCGCATCTATAGACACGTCTGCTATTTTATACAGCGAGCTTCAAGGTGCAGAAATTGGCGAAGCGATTCATCGCCTACGTATTAAAGCTATTGCTGACGCTATCAACACCCACAAACAGTTGTAAAATGTGTAACCTTTAACCAACCCTGAACATAAGCCTATGCCTTCCTTTGACATTATCTCTGAATTTGATACACACGAAGTTAAAAACGCTGTCGACCAGGCGAATAAAGAAGTTTCCACCCGTTTTGATTTTAAAGGTTCAAATTCGACCTTTGAACTGACTGACGACAAACTGATTATGATTTCCGAATCAACTTTTCAGCTACAACAAATGTTCAGTGTTGTCTGTTCAAAACTCAGTCGACGCGGCGTCGACGTGGCCTGCATGGACGTAGGCGATGCTAGAGGCAGTGGCAAAATGATGCGCCAGGAAATCACGCTGAAACAGGGCCTGGATTCATTGCTGGCCAAAAAAATTGTTAAATTGATTAAAGACAAAAAACTGAAAGTACAAGCAGCGATTCAAGGCGATAAAGTCAGAGTAACCGGTAAAAAACGCGATGACCTGCAGGAAGTTATTCAAATGCTAAAAGACGAAAAACTGGAAATGCCGTTGCAATATGATAATTTCAGGGACTAGCTCGCGCCCACATTATAGTTATTTATCGCTGTGGCGGGTTAGGCACTGGGTAAAAAGTTCGGCAAAGCTTTGGCTGATATTTTTTATAAAAACAGTTGAGTCCCCTGCATCGGGCAGTGGGTCACCGATAATAACATCACAATTAAACGGTACGAATAATGCCTCACCTCTGGGTAAGGCACGACCTAAGCCGTATATGGCTATGGGAGTTATCTTGATATCGCTACGTTCCCGGGCTAAATAAAATAAACCTTTCTTAATCTTACTGATTTTTTCGGGGGAACCGCGACTGCCTTCAGGAAACAAAATCAGGATGTCGCCATTATCCAGGGCTTGATGGCAACCCGAAAATAATTTGTCTTTATCCACATGACCACTCCGATTAAACGGTACGATATCCAGACAATGCAAGGATACCCATGCTAACAGACGATTACTCAGAAAATAATCAGCGGCGGCAACAGGTCTTATTTTATGAATGCTGGTTAGCGGATATAAACTCATTAAAACCAACGCATCCAAGTGACTGTTGTGATTAGCGGCGATAATCGCAGGACCTTTTACAGGGAGTTTTTCCCGGCCTCTAAGATTTATCCCTAAAACAATCAACACAAGAGGCTTAATAATAAGGGCAAAAAAAAGAATTTTGATAATCCTGTTCATGATTAATAGGTTGCATAATAGAGAAAATGGAAGAACAACGGTGCCGTATAAATAACACTGTCTAATCTATCCAAAATTCCGCCATGCCCCGGAATTAAACTGCCGCTGTCTTTTATTTGTAAATCCCGTTTAACCGAAGAAAGCACAACATCGCCGAAAAATCCTGCCAAACCAATAATTACACCTGCACCCAGGCCGTATTCAAAAGCCAGCGGGGTTAATAGTGGAGCCACGAAACCAGCGCATAGCGTTATCGTTAGCAAACCGCCAATAAAACCTTCCCAGGTTTTATTGGGACTGACTTTAGGGATAATTTTATGTTTACCTAACATTTTGCCCCATATGTATTGGCAGACATCATTAAATTGGGTCATGAACAGCAAAAACAGCACCAAGCCGACGTTGCCCGCATCAACATTTTTAACGGGTAATGTCAGTAAATAGGCAATGTGACTAATTGAGAAGACCATCAACATCACCGCCCAGTGTAAAACGCCCGCCGAGCGAATAAAACCCGCGGTATCGCCTATCAACACCATGCGCATCGGTAAAAACAGGAATACATAAACGGGAATAAAAATAATAAACATCCCATACCAGCCCATGCTCACCCAATAATACTGCACAGGAATGGAAAGATAAGCCCAAAAAATCACCCGCCTATCGGTTAATCGGGTTGGAACGATAGACAAAAACTCTTTTAACGCTAAAAAACTTAAAAAACTTAAAAAGACGATGGCAGTTATACGGTTGGCCGCTAATACTAAAAATAACAGCGCGATAATCCACCACCATGACTGGATGCGCTGTCGTAGTTCGGTATAGTCTTTATTCGGATTTTTGGCTGACAAGAACAGGCGAGTGCAGGACGCTATAACCAATAACCCCAAAACCGCCAGCATTGCATAAAATGAATTTTGGGGAATGTTAAGAAAGGTCATGGCTTTCTAAAAATCGATAAGCTGACTGGGTACGACGATAAAGTGTAATAAAACACCCTAAAATCATTATCATCATGGCTACGAGTAAGGCATAACTTTGCCCGCCAAAGCTGTTTTCAAGAGCTGTAATTATGCAAGCGGCAGTCAGTAATGCCATCCGATGTTGTTTAGCCATGGGACCTTCAAAATTAATCGGCGCGCCTAAACTGGCGGCTAAGGTTCGAACATAGGCAACAGTAGCGCATCGGAAATGCGATCAGGCATATCATTAAACAACTCACCGGAATGTGTTTTTTTGCCTCCTTCGATAGCGACCATGCCATCAAATAAATTGCATAACAAACGGCATTGAATAAACACCGCCGCGAGTATCGGCAGCAACCATCTCACTGTCGAATCCGCGTCCGGCAATAGCAGGAAACAAATACTGCCCAACATGGCAAAAAAAATGCTGGCAATTGAGATTTGATTAGGAGTTATTCGCCATTGGCTCAAACGTTGGGCTATTGTTTGAACAAAAACAAATTCCCGAAACTTTAAATATCTTCTGCCGGTTACTTTCACTGTGATGACCTCTTATCGCTGGAATTTCGTAACTTATAAGCCGTGTACCAACAAAATGCAAATGCAACTGATAAGGCGGGAGATATGGTATAAAAAATTTCCGGGGTATCAACAAGTAAATGTATTCCCACTAGATAACTGCCGGTGATACTCACTGTAAAAAACACCGCTAACGGTAATTGTAAAAAGTTGCCCGGTAAATGATTGAAAAGCCAAGAGACCAATGCACCATCACTAAAGTGATAATAAAACTGGCTGTTCCTTGCGTGAGTCCTGAGATTAGGCACCTGGTAATATCAGTGCTTCCATTCACAAAGTACGCCCAACCGCCCCAGAGAAAAAATGCCAAAAATGCCGATAAGACATTATAAAAGCGACTGGTGCGAGGACTATTTTCTGAAGAGTTGTTATTCATAATTAATCATGCACATTCCTAAATCGTTGATAAGCAAAATAACCCGCAATTGCCAACATCAGCCAGCCCGTGACTAGCGGCCCGATAACACCATCATAACTACTGACCAGATAAAGATAGTCCGAGTTAAAATCGGTGTTAAACAATTGTTTGCTCATTTTTATTTGCCATACCCAGCAGGTATGGCAACCGATACATAGACCCAGACTGGTATTTACCCGCGTTCTGAGTACGGCTAAAAAAACACCCACCAAAAGCAATGCAAAAAACGCCGATAGAATATTGGGATTCAGCAAGTTGCCAATTGCTTCGCCCAGCAATTTAAAACCACTGAACAGGTTAATATCCTGAACAGGTATGTCAGTTTTGCTGCTTAAAAAATGCAATGCAGCATAATAGGTTGAGCTAATCAAAATGGCCGCAATGACTGGAAGTTTCTTGCTTAAACCAGCTAACAAAATACCTCGAAACAGCGGCTCTTCAATCAGTGAAATTATCAGTGCAAGCAATAAACTAATGATGATATCTCTCGTTAACAGCCCGAACGTCCAAGTGCGCGTCTCATCAATCATATTGATTTCAAGCACATATAGGATAATAAAAACGGGCATCAAGGTTATAAAGCCCAGCCCGAATCCTTGTAACAATTGCTTTAAGAATACCGGTCTTGGTGCAAATCCCAACTCTTCTTTGTTGATTTTCAGATAAGCCATCGCCGGGAAAATACTCAGCACAAGAAAAAGCTGTGTTGATTTACTGATTATTTTTCGGAAAGGGACAAACTCGCCTATGCCTTGCACAATAAAATAGCTCACGATGCAAGCCAACGATATAGCAGCCAGTAACACCAATAGCGGAACAAATGTATAGAAAAGATAGCGCATCATGCTACATCCATCGAGGAGTGTGGCACAGGCAAAGCCGGCGTTCCAAAATCGCCCCACAACATTTGCACGGCGGCCAGGGCGGCAAGTGATGCAGTTTCGGTTCTTAATATGCGGCTACCCAAGCGGACCGGAATAAATCCGGCAGCCCTTGCGACTTCGCGCTCCTGGTCGGAGAAACCGCCTTCGGGACCGGTGAGTAAAGTCACATGCATGACTTCCGGGGTTAGGTCTGCCAAAGTTGTTTCTGCGTAAGGATCTAGAAACACTTTCAAGCCTTTCTGTTTACCTACCCACAATTGCAAGTGTTCTATCTCGGTCAATTCGGGCAAGGTTGTTCTGCCGCTTTGTTCGGCCGCGTGTTGGACTATTTTTTGCCAATGCAACAAGCGTTGCGGTTTTTTTTCGCCTTTAAATTGCACCACGCAGCGCTCGGTTAATAACGGTGTGATGTGATTAACGCCCAGTTCCACTGCTTTTTGCACCGACAAGTCCATTCTGTCTCCACGCGATATGCCCAAGCCCAGAGTCACTGACAACGGCGATTCAACACTACGATCCAGCCATTTGTTAATCAAAATCAGCACCATTTTTCGACTGACTTCGGCAACGGTACACAAATATTCGCCGCCGGCCCCGTTGAATAAAATGATTTCAGCCTCTTTTTTTAAACGCAGTACCGTTCTGACATAATGCCCGTTGTCGTCATCCAGCTCAATGTGTTTGCCTGAAGCCAAATGCATTGGCGTAAATAATCTGGAAACTCGCATATTAATCCTTAACCGCGCGCTGTATGCCATCCCAAGCCACTTCAGCGATTAATAAAAGCTCCTCCTCGGTAATAATGTAAGGAGGCATAAAATAAATGACATTGCCTAGCGGACGTAATAATACACCTTTAGACAGCGCATATTGGTAGACTTTAAGCCCCCGGCGTTCTTGCCACGGATAAGGCTCTCGTGTGTATTTGTTTTTGACCATTTCAATCGCCAGTATCATGCCAGTCTGCCGGACTTCGGCCACATGTGGATGCTCGTTAAAACGCGCCGCCGCTTTTGCCATGATCCCGGCCAGCCGTTTATTGTTTTCGATAACATTGTGTTGCTGAAAAATTTCCAGGGTTGCGAGTCCCGCTCTGCATGCCAGCGCATTACCCGTATAACTATGAGAATGCAGAAATGCAGTCAGCTTTTGATAATCATCGTAAAACGCCTGATAAACCTGATGAGTGGTTAACACCGCCGACAACGGCAAATAACCGCCCGTTAAACCTTTGGACAGACACATAAAATCAGGGCTGATGCCAGCTTGTTCACAGGCAAACAGAGTCCCCGTGCGTCCAAAACCGACAGCGATTTCATCGGCGATTAAATGCACATTATATTTATCGCAAACTGCGCGTAGCAATTTTAAATAAACCGGATCGTACATGCGCATGCTGCCCGCGCACTGCACTAAAGGCTCGATAATAACTGCGCAGACAGTTTCTGCATGTTCTTGTAGCGTCTGTTCCATGAGCGCAAAGCGGCGTGCGGAATAATCCCCCCATGACTCGCCAGGTTCACGGTTGTAACAATCCGGCCCAGGCACGGTTATCACATCCATTAATAACGGCGCGTAAGTTTCCTTATATAACGGCACATTGCCGACGGCCAATGCGCCCAAAGTTTCGCCGTGATAACTGTTTTCAAGAGTAATGAATTTGGTTTTCTGCGTTTGCCCGTAATTGAGCCAATAGTGGAAGCTCATCTTGAGCGCGACCTCCACCGCAGCCGAACCATTGTCGGCATAGAAACAACGATCAAGCCCTTCGGGAGTGAATTCCACCAGTTTTTCCGCCAATTTGACGGCGGACTCGTGGGTAAAACCGGCAAAAATCACATGCTCCAGGGTATCGAGCTGTTCTTTTAGAGCGGCATTGATAGACGGATTGGCATGACCAAACAAATTAACCCACCATGAACTGATGGCATCCAGATAACGATTGCCGTCAAAATCTTCCAGCCAAATGCCCTGGCCTTTTCTAATGGGAATAATCGGGAAGGTTTCATGGTCCTTCATTTGTGTACAGGGATGCCACAAAACGAAAAGATCACGGTTGGAAATGGCTCGGTTAGTCATTAATAATGTTGGTGCTAAACTATAAGCGCGAATTTATTCGCATTAAGCTAGTTTCACAAAAGTTAGCTACACCACGACATTCGCAAACAAAAGCTCTAACCTTATTTTATAGAGCTTAATATTGCGCTAAATACTGATTTAGCAATAATAAAATAAATTAGTTAGCGTCTTGCAAGTACTTGTTTACAAGAACAATAGCAGATGCTTGGGTTCGAGAACAAACTTAAGATAAGTACAATTATGCAAAGTGCATTCCATAGAGTGCACTTGTCATAATTTGCCCCTTTAGTCTTGCGCCTTGATTTGCAAATTTTCCAAAATCGCCAAGGTGGGCGCAGCTTGATTCATAGTGTAGAAATGCAGTCCGGGCGCACCACTGTCCAATAATCGCTGACACAGATTTGTAACCAAATCCAAACCGAACGCTTGTATTGATGCACGATCATCGCCAAAACCTTCCAGGCGTTTTCTCATCCAGCGGGGAATATCCGCGCCGCACATTTCAGAAAAGCGGAACAGTTGTGTATATTGCGTAATCGGCATAATGCCGGGAACGACAGGAATATCTATGCCATTCTTTTCGCAACTATCACGGAAATAAAAATACGCCTCGGCATTATAAAAATACTGGGTAATCGCTGCATTCGCACCCGCCTCAACTTTACGCTTGAAGTTTTTAAAATCTTCAATGCCGCTTGCTGACTGCGGATGCACTTCAGGATAGGCAGCAACATGGATCTGAAAGTAATCACCGGTTTCCTGACGAATAAACTCGACCAGCTCATTGGCATAGCGGAATTCACCCGCTGACATCATGCCGGAAGGCAAATCACCTCTTAACGCGACAATTTTGGCAATGCCATTGTCCTGATAGTCTTTGAGAATCGCACGAATATTGTCTTTGGTTGAGGCAACACAGGATAAATGCGGGGCGGCGGCTATGCCTTTAGCTTGAATAGCGACAACCGTGTCAAAGGTAAGGTCGCGGGTTGAGCCACCTGCTCCAAAGGTGACAGAAAAAAAGTCGGGATTAAGTTTTGCCAGCTTGCTATGCACAATTTGCAAATTTGCCACACCTTCTTCCGTTTTAGGTGGATAAAATTCAAAACTGAACAGTTGGGGATGTTTTTTTTGTGATTGCATTTTGGTCTCACTGACGGAAATCTAAAATGTATCGTTCCCACGGTCTCCGTGGAAATACCGCTGTGGACGCTCTGCGTGCCTTGCTGCTGTGATTGAGACGCAATAGTTGCGTCTCTGCAGACTGCATTCCCAAACCGGAGCGTGGGAACGATGATAAATCAATAACGATAATGATCCGCTTTATAAGGTCCTTCAACCGGAACATTAATGTACTTGGCTTGTGCATCGGTTAAGACCGTCAGATTCACGCCCAATTGATTAAGGTGCGATCTGGCGACTTTTTCATCCAGTTTTTTAGGCAGTATATAGACTTTATTCTCATACTGAGCGGAGTTTTTCCACAGTTCTATTTGTGCTAAAACCTGGTTACAGAACGAGTTCGACATCACAAAACTGGGGTGTCCTGTACCACAACCCAGATTAACCAGGCGGCCTTCAGCCAGAATAATCAGGCGTTTGCCATCAGGAAAAATAACATGATCAACCTGGGGTTTGATATTTTCCCATTCATATTGACGCAATGAGGAAATCTCTATTTCTGCATCAAAATGGCCAATATTACACACTATTGCCTGATCTCTCATAGCGACCAGATGCTTATGGGTGATAATATTGAAATTACCTGTCGCGGTAACAAAAATATTGGCGACAGGTGCGGCTTCTTCCATGGTGACAACGCGATAACCCTCCATAGCGGCTTGCAAAGCACAAATGGGGTCAATTTCAGTAATCCACACCGTTGCGCCTAGTCCACGCAATGATTGAGCGCAGCCTTTACCAACATCACCGTAACCGCAGACCACGGCAATTTTGCCTGCAATCATGACATCGGTTGCTCGCTTGATGCCATCAACCAAAGACTCGCGGCAGCCGTACAGGTTATCAAATTTTGATTTGGTCACTGAGTCGTTGACATTAAAAGCAGGTACTTTTAACGTGCCTTTTGTCACCATTTCATACAGACGCAACACGCCCGTGGTGGTTTCTTCAGACAAACCTTTAACATCAGCCATTAATTCAGGATATTTGTCATGCATCATGAGGGTTAAATCACCGCCATCATCGAGAATCATATTGGGCCGCCAACCATCAAGACCTTCAATAGTCTGAGCTATACACCATTCAGCTTCTTCTTCGGTTTCGCCCTTCCAGGCGAAAACAGGAATACCTGCTGCCGCCATCGCTGCCGCCGCATGATCCTGCGTAGAAAAAATATTGCACGACGACCAGCGCACTTCTGCACCTAAAGCAGTCAGGGTTTCAATTAATACCGCTGTTTGTATGGTCATGTGCAAACAACCGGCGATCCGCGCACCTTTTAGCGGTTGTTCTGCACCATATTCTTCACGCAATGCCATCAAGCCCGGCATTTCGGTTTCAGCGATGTTGATTTCTTTTCGGCCCCATGCTGCCAAAGCGATATCGGCAACTTTATAATCTTGTTGGCTCATTTGTTTGTCCTGTGTTTATTGTTGAAGACCAGCGGCATCTCTTAATGCATCAACCTTGTCAGTTTTTTCCCAACTGAAGGAGTCTTCTGTACGACCAAAATGTCCATAGGCTGCGGTGGTCTGATAGATGGGTTTTAACAAATCCAACATCGTAATCAAGCCTTTAGGTCTCAGATCAAAGTTATCCCTGATAATCTGTACCAGTCTGTCTTCACTGATTTTACCGGTACCAAAGGTTTCAACACTTATGGAAGTGGGCTCTGCAACACCAATCGCATAAGAAACCTGAATTTCACAACGCTCCGCTAAACCGGCCGCAACAATGTTTTTTGCAACATAACGCGCCATATAGGCTGCAGACCGGTCAACTTTTGATGGATCTTTACCCGAAAAAGCACCGCCGCCGTGTCTTGCCATTCCGCCGTAAGTATCTACGATAATTTTTCGACCCGTTAAACCGCAATCGCCTACAGGGCCCCCAATGATGAACTGTCCAGTCGGATTAATAAAATATTTGGTATCTTTATGTAACCATTCTTTAGGCAGGACTGGCAAAATAATTTCGTCCATCACCGCCTCATGCAATGCCTTGTTACTAATTTCTGGCGAATGCTGAGTAGATAAAACCACTGCATCAATTGCTACTGGCTTGTTATTTTCGTATCTGAAAGTGATCTGACTCTTTGCATCAGGACGTAACCATGACAGAGTTTTATTTTTACGCACTTCCGCCTGACGCTTGACCAGCAAATGCGCATAGGTAATCGGAGCGGGCATTAACACATCGGTTTCATTACTGGCATAACCAAACATTAAGCCCTGGTCACCTGCACCCTGCTCATGATTTTCGGCTTCATCAACACCCATCGCAATATCAGCAGATTGTTTGCCAATGGCATTTAATACGGCACAACTTTGGCCGTCAAAGCCTATGTCGCCATGATCGTAACCGATTTCGCAAACCACTTTTCTGACCAGCGCTTCCAGATCAACCCATGCATTGGTGGTAATTTCACCCGCCAGAAGAACCATTCCGGTTTTTACCAGTGTTTCACAAGCAACTCGGGACCGGGGATCTTGTGCTAATAAGGCATCAAGGACAGCATCTGAAATTTGATCCGCGACTTTATCGGGGTGTCCTTCTGAAACGGATTCTGATGTAAAACTAAAATTATTGCTCACGCTACCACCTTCTTAAATGATAAAACCCAAATATACAAAAGGCTGCATAAGCAGCCTTTTTTATTAATGGTGGGCCCTGTAGGACTTGAACCTACGACCTGCCGATTATGAGTCGGACGCTCTAACCAACTGAGCTAAGGGCCCTTATTCGTTATCTACTCACCGTCCAGAAAACATCTTAATTGCTCTGACCTGGAAGGATGTCTTAACTTTCTTAATGCTTTTGCTTCAATTTGACGGATTCGTTCACGGGTTACATCAAACTGTTTGCCCACCTCTTCAAGCGTATGATCAGTATTCATATTGATACCAAAACGCATACGCAAAACTTTTGCTTCTCTTGCCGTTAATCCCGCCAACACATTTTGTGTTGATTCA
>NQJI01000007.1 GCA_002256705.1 Methylococcaceae bacterium NSM2-1 | reverse complement strand
CTTGTTGCCCACATAACAAGCTAAAATTTTCGAAACAGGTTCACAATCAAACACTCACGGTTACATCAAAACCCAAAAGCCGAATTTCATTGGCAAATGCATTTAATGTTTCAACTGACAAAGGTGCCAACTGCACCGCTTCGGGTTGCAGTGAAGGTCTTGCAATGGTATACAACATCACATGCTGCAAGTTACAGCCACTTTTTTTAATACTCCTCAACAAATCAAGATAGGCTAGCCTTTCCTTGTCAGTCAAGCCTTGCTTATCATAATCAAACAAACATGTCTGAAGCTTTGTCATACACAGCCTTGCCGAAAGCAACAGGTTTTCCACACTGGCCTTGCAGCTTTGCCCGGAATTGTTAATCAAAGCCCTGCCTTCTTCTGTAGCACTATCCAGCTTAAACCAGACTTCTCCACCATAAGACCTTAATATCTTCAAGCCGGCCTGAACTTTAGTTTGATGCACCAAACTCCCATTGGTAATTAACACATAATTACTGTGTGGAAAAACCCCTGCCTCTGTTGCTATTTTCCCAATCAGTTCTACTGCCCTGGCAAATTCTTTTAAGCTAGTGGGCTCACCATTGCCTGCAATAGCAATATCTTTAATCACCCGCTTATCTTCATCAACCTGAAAACGTTCATAGAAATCGCCATTGAGCACATCATCAAGAAAAAATCTTAACTCATCTTCCAATAGCTTAAAATCCAGGTCCGGTGCAGCGCCTATTTTTAAATCAGGTACCTGGCAATAAATACAACGCCAATTGCACGCATTATTGGTATTGAAATTTATACCTATGGACAAACCACCCATGCGCCTGGAAATAACCGGATAAACATATTTTAATCCGACAATATCGGAACGATGATTAATTGTTGTTAATTTCGCCGCCATAACTCTGCTTACAAGTAATTTTTAATATCATTATTTTACGGTGTTCTATAGCCTTCATTTAAGTTTTCTGGAAATCTCCTGAGCTAAATTCTCAATTACTTTCACTTCAAACACGAAATCCGTCCGAATATAAAACTGCAAAACTGATTACCCCCACTTTTTCCATGAGTACCTGCAAGGCTTTAGCACCAGACTTCCACCCGGAGTTTTACGGCAAATACAGCGGTATTCATAATCTTTTGAGAAGAGAAAACCATTATGAATGTTCCCACGAAACATCAATTGCTATGTATACAGGTTAATTATACAATAATTTCAAACAACTGTTTAATACAAGCGTTAGAATGACCAAATCAACTGCCATCGAACCTGCTTTTAACCGTTTGCTCCAGTTTGCCGTGGAAGTTTTTGCCGAATGCGGCTTTCGTGAGGCTACCGTCCGGGAAATTTGCTCCAGAGCCAATGTCAACGTGGCTTCGGTAAATTACTATTTCCGCAGCAAAGAGACGCTTTATACCCAGGCGTTAGCTTTTGCCTTTCGAGAAGCAAATCGACTGTATCCACTGGATGCGATCATCAATAGGGGTTTGCCGCCGGAACAGCGGCTTACGATGTTTATTGGCAATTTTCTTCATAAATTGCTGGACGACAGTCATTTAGGACTGCACAGCAAACTGATTGCCCGTGAAATTGCCGATCCCACCAAAGCGTTAGATGAAATTATCGAAACAGCGATTATCCCGCAATTCGCCCTGCTAGCCGAAATTATCCAGCAAATTCTCGGAACACCCACAGATAAAGTGATCGTGCAGCGCTGTCTGCTCTGCATTTTTGGCCAATGCCTGGTGTTTAAACATTCCCGCTCGATTATTGACCGTTTGTATCCTGAGTTGATTGCGGATGATTCGGCCATACAAGCCAGTGCCGAACATATCGCACAATTTTCAATAGCCGCCCTGAGCCGGTTCGCCAAAAACAATAAAAGAGGCTAGATCCATGAATCACATAGCCTTAAAAATGCTGATGGGTGATAAAGGTAAATATCTCGGCATTGTAATGGGACTGACGTTTGCATCGCTGATTATGACGCAGCAGCCAGCTATTTTTTTGGGAATCATGTCACGTACTTACAGTTTTATAGCGGATGTCGGCTTGCCTGATATCTGGGTGATGGATCCGAAAGTGCAATTCGTCGATGACATCAAGCCCTTGCAGGACACGGAACTTTATCGGGTACGGGGTATTTCCGGTGTGCAATGGGCGATGCCAATGTACAAGGGACTGCTAAAAGCACGTCTTACCGATGGTAGATTTCAAACCTGCAATGTTGTGGGTCTGGATGATGCGACTTTAATCGGCGGCCCGCCTGTTATGCTGGAAGGAAAGATTGATGATTTGCGCCGTAGCGATAGTGTTATCGTCGATATCGACGGTGCCAGAGATAAACTGGGAAAACCTTCGCCGACAGTCGGCGGCAAACCCACCCCTCTCAAGATAGGCGACAGCCTGGAGTTAAATGACCGCCGCGCAATCGTCGTGGGTATTGCTAAAGTTTCACGTACCTTTCAATCTCAGCCTGTAGTCTACACGACTTATTCCCGTGCCAAGAGTTACGCACCCCGGGAACGCAAGCTTTTGTCTTTTGTATTGGTTAAAGCAAAAAAAGGACAGGATCTTGCCGAACTAACCCGCCGCATCCATGAAACGACTGGCCTGGCGGCTTATACACAGGCGGAGTTTAAGACTCTCACTTTCGAATATTTTATACACAACACGGGTATTCCGATCAATTTTGGTACTTCGGTACTGTTGGGCTTTATTGTCGGAGCAGCCATTGCGGGCCAGACTTTTTACAATTTCACCCTGGGTAATTTACTGCAATTCGGCGTTCTAAAAGCAATGGGGACCAGCAACTGGACATTGCTGCGCATGATTTTATTACAGGCAGTCCTGGTCGGCAGCATTGGCTATGGTTTGGGCGTGGGTTTGACTGCAGTATTCGGTTTCGCCATGCGTCATACCATTCTGGCGTTCAAGTTTCCCTGGCAACTGCTGCTGTTCAGCGGGGCGGGTGTCAGTCTGATCTGCGTCTTTGCCGCGATCATCAGCATACTCAAAGTGATCCGTTTGGAACCCGCGATTGTTTTTAAAGGCTGAACTATGAATCCAGCGGTACGCTGCCAAAACGTGGTAAAGACCTATGATACAGGCGGACAAAAAGTGACTGCACTTAACGGTATCAATCTGGATATTGCTATGGGTGAACTCATGATGCTGGTCGGACCATCCGGTTGCGGAAAAACCACCCTGATTTCAGTGATCGCCGGCATTCTCGATCAGGATGATGGGAGTTGTGAGGTTTTTGGCGAGGATTTACTCAACATGCGTAGCAGGGACAAGTTAAATTTCAGGGCGCGCAACATCGGGTTCGTATTTCAGGCGTTTAACCTGTTACCCTCGCTGAATGCTGCAGAAAATGTGTCAGTTCCGCTGATCATCAATGGCATGAAACGCATTGAAGCCGAGCGCAAGGCAATAACGATACTTGAGCATGTCGGCTTGGGGGAGCGCTGGCAGTCCCTACCCTCACAACTTTCCGGCGGACAGCAGCAACGAGTCGCGATTGCCCGTGCCTTGGTGCATAGCCCGCGACTTATTGTATGCGACGAACCCACCAGCGCACTGGACCATGAAACCGGACGTAATGTAATGGCCTTGCTTAAAGACGTAGCCTTGCACAAGGACCGCACTTTGGTGATTGTCACGCATGATGCGCGGATTTTTGACTTCGCCGACCGCATTGCAGAAATGGATGACGGGCATATTATTAAGGTGAAAAGCACAAAGTGAACGGAAAAAACATCTCCCTCCCCCTGCCTTATGCCTTGCACCTTGGGCCTTACACAAAGAATCGATATGCAAATCAAATACATACTCCCCCTGTTGGCAGTCGCCGGATTTCTGTTTGCCGCTTACACGGTAATCAACAGCAACCAGCCTGTGCCTGTTGCAAAAGCCGTTACAGAACCCGCCTCCGCGCCATTTAAAGCGTTTATTGCCGGCGCCGGGATTATCGAAGCGCAAAGCCAAAATATCGCTATCGGCACTCCCTTGCCCGGCATTGTTAAGACAGTAGCGGTCAAGGTTGGCGATCATATCAAGTCTGGCGCTCCGCTTTTTTATCTGGATGACCGCGATACGCACGCGACATTGGCCATAAAACTTGCGGACCTTGCTAAAGCAAAGGCTGATGTCAGTGTCGCGAAAGCCACTTTCAGCGATGCCAAATCACTGAGTGATTTGGCTGAGGCGGTAACGGATCGGCGTGCCATCAGTACCGAAGAACTCCTTAAACGTCGCAACGCCATGCTGATAACCAAAGCCAGACTGGAAAGCGCGTTAGCTTTGGTGCAACAAGCCGAAGCCGGCGTAGCCGATACTGAAACTACTTTGAGCCGTCTTATCGTTCGCGCTCCAGTAGAAGGCGAAGTGTTACAAGTCAATATTCGGCCCGGGGAGTTCGCCCAGGCTGGATTTTTAAATACCCCGTTGCTGGTACTTGGCAACCTGGATCAGCTGCATGTGCGTGTTGACATTGACGAGAATGATGCCTGGCGGTTCGACAAAAACAGCAAGGCCGTCGCTTTTCTTCGAGGCAATCGAAGCTTCAAAGTCGACCTGAAACTGGCCTATGTCGAACCTTATGTTGTACCCAAAAAATCCCTGACTGGCGACAGCAATGAACGGGTTGATACGCGTGTATTGCAAGCCCTCTACCGCTTTGAACGCAAGCAACTGCCCATCTATGTGGGTCAGCAGATGGACATATTTATTGAAGCTAAGGATTACGCTCCCAACCAGAATTCAGAAAATCACCCGAAAGCTAAAGGATCATCTTCATGATACGCTGTGCTATCGCGCTATACTTAACCATGCTGGTAGCCGGCTGTACCGTCGGGCCTGATTACAAGCGTCCCGTTGTACCTGTTCCGAAACAATGGCATGAGACAACAAAGAACACGCGTACAGAATTGCCCTTATTAAGTACCCACGAGACACACCCTGATCAATGGTGGAAATCCTTCAATGATCCCTCACTCAACCGGCTAATCACCGATGCCATCGCTGCCAATCTGGATTTAAAGCAAGCTCTGGTAAGGGTTAAAGAAGCTCGCGCCCAACGCTGGATAACGATTACCGCAGGATTGCCCAGTGTAACCGGAAGAAGCAATCTGAGCCGGCGTTTTAACAACACGACAGCAACATCACAAACAGGAGCAACATCCTCAGCAGGTGGCGGCTTTGGTATCGGCAATCAAATCATCAATATTTTTCAACTGGGTTTTGACGCGCAATGGGAACTGGATTTCTTTGGCGGCGAAAGACGTGCAATAGAAGCCGCTGATGCGAATGTCGACAGCGAAATGGAGAGCAGCCGGAATGTGCTGGTTACCCTATTGGGCGAAGTTGCCGGCAACTACATCGAGCTGCGCGCCAATCAACAACTGATAGCGATAACGCGTGAGAACCTGAACTCTCAACAGGAAACAGTCAGGCTGACTCAAATACGCCAACAAGCCGGCTTCGCAAGCATGCTGGAAGTAGCGCAGGCACAATCCCAGGCTGAAACTACCGAAGCGTTTATGCCGGTCTATGAAACCATTGTTAAACAATCAATCCACGCCCTCAGCGTATTGTTGGGTCGAGAACCCGAGGCCCTTGCCCTTCGGTTCGATAATCCTGGCACGATTCCAGCGATGTCCTCGGTCGTAATATCTGAGCTCCCCTCCGAACTGCTGTTGCGCAGACCCGATATTCGTCAGGCCGAACGTCAAATTGCAAAAGCAAACGCCAATGTGGGTGTAGCGACTGCCGAACTCTATCCGAGAGTCAACCTGACGGCATTCCTGGGCCTGCAAAATATGCGCATTACCGACTTCACACCCATCGGCAAATCGTGGTCTGCCGGATCTTCATTGACCTTGCCCATTTTTAACTGGGGGAGAATTAACGCCAATATCAAAAGCAAGGAAGCGCAATTTGACCTAGCGTTCCTGACTTATCAGTCCACTGTTTTAACTGCTTTTAAAGAAGTCGAAGATGCACTCGTTGCCTATAGCAAGGAGCAGCAACGGCACAAGTCACTTGAACAAGCCGTTTCAGCAAGCCAGCTGGCGGTGCAAATGGCCGATGAACGCTATCACAGGGGTTTAACGACGTTTCTCGATGTACTTCAAACCCAGCAGGCGCTTTTCCAAACGCAACGCAATCTGGTCGATAGTGAAGCCCAGCTTTCAACCGATCTAGTTGCGCTATACAAAGCCTTAGGCGGCGGCTGGCAAACCGAAGCCATGGTGAGCGACGCCCAGCTGCAAAAATAGCAGCGGGTTTTGTATTCAAGTTGATACAAAGGCTATATCATATAACCAATAATCTCTTCGACTAGCGTGGGGAGAGCAGCGAACATTAACCATAAATAGTCTTTGCAACTTGCCAAAAAAATCCCGTCACTTACCAACCCGTCAAACCCGGTCATTATCCCTACGTGTAATACTGCGAAATTGTCTGCTTTTCTTTGTCGCAACATCTGTAATATCGGTTTACTTACTGCGCTGGCTGCCTGTGCCAACCACGGCGTTTATGGTATATCGGCATTATGAAGATTTAACCGACGACTTTTCATTCAAGCCGATTCAATATAAATGGGTCAGCGCAAAAAAAATCTCCCCAAATGCTTCGGCTGCGGTTATTGCCTCGGAAGATCAGCAGTTTTACCAACACTTCGGCTTTGATTTACAAGCCATTCGCTCATCAATTAATGCTTACATCGATGGCGGACGGCGACTGAGAGGAGCCAGCACAATAACCCAACAAGTCGCCAAGAATCTATTTCTGACGCCATCGAAAAACTTTATCCGTAAAGGCCTGGAAGTCTGGTTTACGCTACTGATCGAAATATTGTGGAGTAAGGAACGCATCTTGGTGGTTTACCTGAATATTGCCGAATTCGGCGACCATCTATTTGGCATAGAGGCCGCAAGCCAACACTATTTTGGCATTCCCGCAAAAAACCTCAGCCGATCCCAGGCGGCCGTGCTTGCAGCCACCTTACCCAATCCTCTACGACTGCGGGCAGCGCGGCCCTCGAATTATGTCATCAGAAGGCAGCACTGGATACTCAGGCAAATGCGGAATCTGGGTAATTCGCGTGATTAGGCAAGCGATTAATCAACATTGGGTGGTTTCGAGCCAGCCGCTCGCTTTACAGCTTTAATGCTAAAATTGCAGTAAACCGGGCAGGTCGTGCCGCGCGCCTTCTTTGCGCAGTTCGGGATAACATTTACATTTATCCTTAACTCCTTTGGCGCGCGCGGCAAGCCCTACGGATGTTGTTATGTCAAATTACCGGCGTATCTATTTGCCGGGCGGGATGTATTTTTTCACGGTGGTTACGTTCCGCATAGCAGTACGCACCGCGCGCGCCTTCTTCGTTTTATTACGTTGTGTTAATGCTTTGTTTTATTATACTATTTATATTTTGGGAGGAAATATGTGTTTTAGTGCTGATATGTCGCTTGGACTGGGCGTTATAGGTTTCGCTGCTTCAGGCGTGACTTTTCTTGATAAAACCGAAACTTTTTGGGTGAGGTTCGCAAGAGCCTATGCAATTTTCCATTTTTCACTCATGGAATTCATTCAATATTTCGCCTATCCGGTTGCTGATCAATGCGGATATGGTACTAACCTCTATTTAAGTGAATTATCAACTTATCATATCGCCTTTCAGGCTTTGGCCATTATGCCGGCACTGGCAACCTACTCCTCTGACAAATCTGCGCTAAAGCATGCAACACTATTTGGAGCGACCTTAAGCTTTTTATTCCTGATCTGTTCATTTTTGCCAAATAATTGGCAACTTTTTAATCTTACACCTAACTTTATTGGCAATATGGTTTCCTGTTTGTTTATGGGAACTTATCATATCGGTTATCACATATCGAGTGCGTTCGGAACCTTTGTTACCCACGGCTCACTATTTGCCCTAGCATTGAGTGGTTTTGTCTGGAAAAACAACTGGAAAATCTCCAGTTATCATGCATTTATGGCGCTAATGACTTTATTTATGCCGCAATGGCTTCTGGGTGTTTCAACTGGAGAAGCTGCCGCCATTTATTGCTTCTATTCGATTCCTATTACTGTCAGTTTTATGCCGTATTTCAAAAACTTTTTCACGGTTCAGAACTATGCAAACACTCGCGATTTTTCCCTTAAAAGCTAAATATTGAGTGCTTGTGGCTGGATTGGAGCGATAGCAATAATCCGACAATTCAGCCACAAATATCAATTTTCTGGTTGTTCGACTTAGCCAACAAACCACATGTTTACTCGCACTCCAAGTTCAAAAGCTGTATAAAAGTTGAATTCCCTTATTGGGAATGTCGATCCAGAGCCCATTGCACATGCTCTCTGACCATTTCAGAGTGATGATTGAGCATTGGCTTTAAGGCCTCGATAATACGCGGTGATGCAGGGGCATTACCCAGGGCTACGGCAATATTTCTCAGCCAACGCTCATGGCCAATGCGGCGTATCGCCGAGCCTTCCGTTTTCGCTAAAAAAGTTGCTTCACTCCAGGCGAAAACATCCAGCAATTGCCGGGTATTGAGCCGGTGCCGGGGATTAAAGTCTGCTTCCGCTGTTATTCCGGCAAACCGGTTCCACGGACAAACAATCTGGCAGTCATCACAGCCATAGATACGGTTGCCAATTAGCGGCCTTAATTCTTCAGGAATTGAGCCGTGCAGTTCGATGGTTAAATAAGAGACACAGCGCCGCGCATCAACCTGATAGGGAGCAACAATCGCCTGGGTCGGACAGATAGCCAGGCAGGCAGTACATGCGCCGCAATGAGCTGTGGCGGGACTGTCTATTGGCAGCGGTAAATCAGTAAAAATTTCCCCCAGAAAAAACCACGAACCGGCTTTGCGGTTAATCAAATTGGAATGCTTGCCTATCCAGCCCAGACCCGCTTTTTCGGCGAGGGCTTTTTCCAGAACGGGCGCACTGTCAACAAAAGCGCGCATTCCCGGGTTGTATCCCCTCTGTTGCGTCAATGAAAGCACTTCGGCCTGTATTTTATCGGCCAGTTTTTGCAAGCGGTTACGCATCATTTTGTGATAATCACGGCCCAGGGCATAGCGGGAAATATACGCTGAAGCAGGATCGACCAGAGACTGATGCATGGCGGCAGCCGGCTCCGGCAGATAATCCATACGCACCGAAATAACCCTGACCGTTCCCTCATACAATAAAGTGGGGCGGCTGCGTTTAAGGCCATGGCGCTGCATATAATCCATTTCGCCATGAAAGTTAAGCGCCAGCCAATTTTGCAGATGAACTTCCGCATCCGCTAAATCAGTGTCGGTAATGCCTATCTGCTGAAAGCCCAGTTCCTGCCCCCACTGCTTGATTTGCAAGGCAAGAGTTGCCATATCTTGATGGCTAGTCTCGTTCATGGCGATTAACTGCAAGGTATGCTATGCACGTTTTGAGATAGTCAACGGTGCACACAGCGTATTCCAGGGCATAGGTATCTACACAACTTTTCTTCATAATAAAAACAATGGGTTGCAACAGAACCACGCTCCCTCCTACTGGAGAGGGCTGGGGTGAGGAAAGTAAAATCAAGCATTTAAATCCCCCTCATCCCAGCCTTCTCCCTCAAGGGAGAAGGAGCATCCATTTGTGTAATTACCTATGACTCAAGGGGGGAAAAACATGTTATCCGTGCAGCGGCTTAAACGCTGCTTCTTGCCCTCGATTTATTGGTTTGGTTACCAGAGGGCTTGCGAGCCTGATTTGAGTTTCTGCTGGGCCGGGGTGCACGTGGAGGCTCGGGGGGCATTGGCGGAGCGATCTCGGAGGCTTCAAAACCGGCAATCTGTTCGCGTTTAATCGGCGTACCAATCAGCTTTTCAATCAGGCGCAAAGCGCTGACTTCATCATGAGATACCAGGGATACGGCTTGCCCTTCCTCCCCTGCCCTGCCGGTACGGCCAATTCTGTGCACATAATCGGCGGGGGCACGGGGCAACTCATAATTGACGACATGCGGAAGTAAAGCAATATCAATGCCTCGCGCCGCCACATCGGTCGCCACCAGCACCCTGATTTCGCCCGCCTTGAACCCTGCTAATGCGCTGGTTCTTGCACCCTGGCTTTTATTCCCATGAATAGCGGCCGCTTTAATATCAACCTTGTTGAGTTTTTCAGTGAGTCGATTGGCGCCATGCTTGGTGCTGGTAAATACCAACACCTGTTGCCAGTTATTGGTTTTTATCAAATGGCAAAGCAGTTCGGCTTTGTTGGCTTTATTGCAGAGAAAAGCTGTTTGCTCGACCGTTTCTGCTGCGGTGTTACGGGCTGCCACCTCGATTTTTATCGGATTAACCAGCAAACCTGTAGTGAGCTTGCGTATGTCTTCGGAAAAAGTCGCTGAAAACATCAGGTTTTGGCGTTTTTTCGGCAGCAGGGCTATAATTTTGCGAATATCGCGAATAAAGCCCATATCCAGCATCCGGTCTGCTTCGTCCAGTACCAGTGTTTCTACCTTATCCAGCTTGACCGCATTTTGATTGACCAAATCCAGCAAACGGCCAGGAGTCGCGACCAGAACATCGACACCGCCTCTTAAGCGCATCATCTGCGGGTTGATTTTTACTCCGCCAAATACAACTTCGGTTTTTAAACGAGGATGCAGGTGCGCGCCATACTTGCCTACCGATTCACCGACCTGTGCGGCAAGCTCGCGGGTTGGTGTTAATATCAACACTCTGACTGGACGGTTGGCTCCGTATGCATGTTGGGATAATCGATGCAAAATGGGTAAGGCAAAGCCAGCCGTTTTACCGGTACCCGTTTGCGCGGCGGCCAGAAGATCATGACCGTTTAAAACAGCGGGAATTGCCTGTAATTGAATAGGGGATGGCGTGGAATATCCGGCATCAGCAATGGCGCGCAAGAGTGGATCTGATAAACCGAGTTTGGAAAATGGCATGTGTTGGGTCTCAATTGAAAGGCTGCTTTTGATTTATATCTTGCAGCACTGTATAAAAAGTGAATTTATTGCAAGGAACGCGGCTTAAGAATAGCAAACAAACCTGATTGCAGAAGTTTCTAAAGGCTACTGACGTTTATTGATAGTAACGAGGTAAGTGGACGTATCGCTAACGCAGGTTCGCGAATTATATTAAGTGTAGTAATGCGTGGCGCCCCGAGGCGGATTTGAACCACCGGCCTGTCCCTTAGGAGGGGACCGCTCTATCCTGCTGAGCTATCGGGGCAATAATGCAATTCTACCATAAAGCTGGGCGGGTAATGCTTACGTTTTGTTATTTGTTTATTTTCGGAGTGAAAGAAGGGCACAGATAGGGCCGTAAAAATTACTACATTTTGTTCAGCATGGTGATCTCAAGCAACTGAATAACGCTTGGCAGACAAAGGAAGTCTATACCCCCAATGCTGTTGTCTTAACCCCTTCTCCTCGAGGGAGAAGGCCGGAATGAGGGGGGGATCAGGTAAGCTTTTTCCTTGTTGTTATTTCCCCCTCACCCAACCCTCTCCCTCTGGAGGGCTTTTCTACATTTAAGTCAACAGCATTGGCCTTATACCCTATCTATCCATTCATAGAGCTCTGTCAAGGCAGGATCACATTTACAGCAACTTGTTCCGCAGGAAGACTCCAGCGACAGTTTGCGTACATTGCCTTTGCTTATCCATTTGCCCAGCATACCACGCAGGGCATCCGCATCCATATTAAAATGATTAACCAAATCAGCTAAAGCAACTCTATGTTGTTGTTTTAAATAACTGCGCAAATCAGATAAAATCACTTAACGACTCCTGAGTGTGTTTTGCAAGCGTGTGTTTTGCAACCGTGTTTTTTCCGGTTAGCCATAACACCGCTAAAACCAATAAAAAAGCAATGATTAATCCGCTTATCCAAACCAGGGAATACTCGGGATGTTGGCTGTAAGTCATTGTTTGATAAAAAATGGTTGCCGTCATATAGGCAATGCCCGTAGTCCAGAACACCACAAACAAGGTCCAGCCTGTATTGGTTTCCCTGTAAATGGCTGCCGTTGCCGCGACACAGGGCGCATACAATAAAATAAACAACAGATAGGCAAAAGCGCCTGCTTTGCCATCAAAACTATGCTGCATGGCTGCAAAGGTATCGGTTTTGACTTCCTGCTCACTGGCTGCGGTCGCCATATTATCAACCGAGCCGATGTTGAGTCCCAGCGGATCTAAAAGATTATCTGCGATAGAACTCAAGTTTTCTGGCACGGTTGCACAGGCGGCCAGTAACGCATCTTTAAGGTTAAAGGATGCATTATCAGATGGCGCTGCATCAGTTGTTGCAAGCTGGCTATATAAGGCATCAAGAGTTCCAACAACGGCCTCTTTAGCTAAAATACCCGTAAAAATACCCACTGTTGCCGGCCAGTTGTCTTTTTCTATGCCCATGGGCTTAAAAGCGGGGGTCAAACCTCGCCCGATTTCACTGAGTACCGATTTATTGCTGTTTTCCTGACCAAAACTGCCATCAGTACCCAGCGCATTGAGAAAGTTTAATACCAATACCATCGGTACAATAACCTTGCCCGCATTGAACAGAAATGACTTGAGGCGATCCCAGGTTCTAATAAAAACACCGCGCAACGTTGGCAAATGGTAGGCGGGTAATTCCATAATAAAGGGCGCTGACTCACCTTTAAACAGGGTATGGCGCATAATCAGACCCGTTAATACGGCGATTGCAATGCCCAATAAATACAAGCCAAAAACCAGATTCTGGCCGCCAACAGGAAAAAATGCAGCCGCAAATAAGGCATAAACAGGTAACCTGGCGCCACAAGACATAAACGGATTCATCAGGTTGGTTAGAATCCTGTCACGTTGATTTTCAAGCGCCCGGGTTGCCATGATGGCTGGCACATTGCAACCAAAACCTACTATCATCGGCACAAAGGACTTTCCAGGCAAACCGATCATGCGCATGAATCTGTCCATGACAAAAGCTGCCCTGGCCATGTAACCTGAATCTTCCAGGGCCGACAAAAACATAAATAAAAAGCCGATGATGGGAATGAAGGTAGCAACGACCTGAATGCCACCTCCGGCACCCTTGGTAATCAATACTATCAACCATTGCGGCAAATGTATTTCTGTGAGCACCAGGCTTAAACCATCCACCAATAACGCGCCTACCGATTGATCAAAAAAATCGACAAAAGCACTGCCGATATTAATGGTAAACATGAACATCGCATACATGACCAGCAGAAATACTGGAATCCCCAAAAAACGATTCAAAATGATGGTGTCGATTTTTTCTGTGGTGTGCCTGCTCACTTCATTGAGTCTGCAAACCGCTCCCTGAATCAATTCGTTGACGAATCCATAGCGGGCATCCGCAGCAAGAATGTCTATTTCATCATCTGTTTCAACCTCTACCCTGCGCTGCAATTTGGCAACTGCCGGCACCAGGGTTTTCCCTGCAAACTGTTTGGCCAGGGTATCGTCTTCCAATAACCTGACGGCCAGCCAGCGCAAATCACACTGGTGCTCATTTGCAATTTCAACCATCTCGGGTGAAATGTCCTCAATGGCTTGTTCCAAAGCAGCTGCATAGCTGATTTTTACCGATGGAACAGGCTTGGTGATGGCTGCTCTGTTGATTTCCGCTTTTAATGTACTGATACCTTCCTTGGTGGATGCAGCAATAGGAATAACCGGGCAACCTAGCTGCCCTGCTAAAAAATCACAATCAATTTTAATACCGCGTTGTTTTACCGCATCCATCATGTTGAGCACCAATATCATTGGCACGCGCATTTCGATAAGTTGCGACGTTAAATACAGATTTCGCTCTATATTGGAAGCATCAACAATATTGATGATTAAGTCGGCATCCCTGGATGCAACATAATCCCTGGCAACTTTCTCATCCAAAGAGACCTGATCATCTGCTGCTTCTAAAGAATAAGTGCCTGGTAAATCAACTAATTCGATAAGTTTATTGGCATGGGAATATTCACCGGTCTTTTTTTCAACAGTGACGCCCGGCCAGTTACCCACATGCTGTCTGGAACCGGTGAGGACATTAAAAAGGGTTGTTTTGCCACAATTAGGATTACCAACAACGCCAACCGTAAAATCAGTTTTCATCACAGTTTCTCTATCAACAATATTGCCGCTTCATCTTTGCGCAGGGTTAACGAAAATCCACGCAATTTAATTTCAACTGGATCGCCCATGGGTGCAAACCGGGTAACACTGAATTCAGTGCCCGGGGTCAAGCCCATAGCCAGTAACCGTTTTCGATAAGCCTTACCTGATTGTTCAAAGCCAACTATCTTTCCCAAGTCACCCACGTTAAGATTTTTTAAGCTCATCGCCATGAATTCAGCCTTGGTAATAAAGTGGATTGGAAAACCCAAAAGACCCACGAGCAATCAATAATAATTCTCATTAAGAAAGAATATATCACACATTCAAATTCATTCAAAACAAGTCGTATTTAAAATTGCAAAAATATAAGTTGGCACAAAATCGCTATCTATTGATACTGATCAACGAACAACGCAAGCGCAAGTAAGGAAGAGCCACTACTGAGACTACAAAGATGAATCTGATTGAGGGGTTTCTTTTGCTTGGCAAAGCCAAGTCAGATTTCAGCGTTATGATGTGAACTATACAACTAACAGTAATACCCGCTAAATCCAATAGCGGGTGCTAGCGTTGATATAAGCGGGAACGTGGGGGGAGAATGAAACATAAGATAATTTGAGGAAAACAATTCAATCCTT
>NQJI01000058.1 GCA_002256705.1 Methylococcaceae bacterium NSM2-1 | reverse complement strand
AATATCAGGATGAAATGACTGAAAAACTGGGTTCAAATCGGGTTGAGTTTGTTAAAGGGCAAATTCAGGATTTAGCGCTGGATTTGGCTGCCATGAATAAACACCTGGCACAAAATCCTGTAAATAAAGCAGAAGACATTATTGCCTTACGCGCCTGGCAGGAAAAACAGCGTAAAGAATCGCCATTAATCGCAGATAATTCGGTAGATTTGGTGGTTTCCAATTGTGTACTCAATCTGGTTCATGATAGCGATAAGGAACAACTGATACAGGAAATTTTTCGCGTGGTTAAACCGGGTGGACGTGTGGCTATTTCGGATATTGTCAGTGATGAATGTGTACCCCAACATTTAAAGCAGAATCAACAGCTGTGGAGCGGTTGTATTTCCGGTGCGCTACAGGAACATGCGTTTTTAGAAGCCTTTATCAAAGCCGGCTTTATTGCAGTCAGTTACGATAAATGGGAAAACCAGCCTTGGCAGGTAGTTGAAGGGCTGGAATTTCGTTCGGTAACCATTACTGCGGTAAAGCCTCAAAATGAACCCTGTATAGATAAAGGCCATGCCGTTATCTATCGCGGGCCCTATTCTGAAGTATATGACGATGAAGGTCATGTTTATTTGAGAGGGCAGCGCATGGCGGTTTGTGAACGCAATTATAAATTACTCACCAGCGAGACTTATAATAATGACTTTATCGGAATAGCACCTGCTGAAGAGAATGCGGGTAAGCCCTGGAGCTGTGCAACAGGTACGCTTCGTGCTGTTGCAGAAACCAAGGGCGGACAGCATCAGGACAGGTCCAATATGGGCGGTGGTTGCTGTTAAGAAATGGGGACATTGTACCCAGTGTATTCTATCCGACATTTCGCACCCCTTGGCTTCCTCCTGATATCAAATGATATTATTTTTTGCTAAATAGCAACATCATTTTCAATTCATTGATTTTTAATGCTTATTTTTTAAGGGTGCGGAATGTCGGGTCTATATAGAGTCCATCACTTATTCTCCTACAAATGCAAAGCCCGCTCTTTAAGCGCGAGTGCTGCATCATGTACTGCTTCCGACAGGGTAGGGCGTGCATGTATGGTTCTGGCCAGATCTTCGCTACTAGCGGAAAACTCCATTGCTAACACGGCTTCGGCTATCAGTTCAGAGGCTTGAGCACCGATGATATGAACGCCGAGTATTTTGTCGTTTTCGGCATGGGCAATGATTTTAACCATGCCTTCAGTTTTGCCCATCGCTAGTGCGCGAACTGTTGCGGTTAATGGAAAGATGCCGATTTTGATACCTTCGCCCGTGGCACGCAAAGCCTGTTCTGTTTGACCTACCCAGGCAATTTCAGGTTCGGTATAAATAACGCTGGGGAGGTTGTCGTAGTTGATAGGATTATGGAATCCGGCAATGAGTTCGGCAACAAATACGCCTTCCTCTATGCCCTTATGTGCCAGCATAGGTCCAAGCAGGGTCAAGTCACCAATGGCATAAACGCCGGGCAGGTTGGTGCGGCAGTTATCATCCACATGAACATAGCCGTTTTCATCCAGCAATAAATCTGCTTCAGGTGCTGCCAAGTCTCCGGTATTGGGTTTTCGTCCACAGGCAACGATAAGTTTATCAACGCGCAGGGTGTGAGTGCCTTCCTGATCCTGATAGTCTACGGTGACTTTTATGTTGCCTTTTTTTGCAGAAATGACCCGGGCACCCAAACGTAAATCAAGTCCCTGTTGCTGGTAAACGCGATAAGCCTCACCCGAAATTTGTTGGTCGAGTAAGGATAAAAAGTTTTCTTGCGCTTCCAGCAATATGGTTTCAGCACCGAGTCGATTCCATATGCTCGCCAATTCAAGGCCTACTACACCTGCGCCGATAATGGCCAATTTTTTGGGTACCGTGTCAAGATTTAATGCGGCAATGGGATCAATAATAAATTCATTGTCTATCGGGGCGCACGGTAATTTGATGGGGTTTGAACCAGTGGCTAGAATAATATGCTCAGCGTCAAGTATAGAATGTGTCTGGCTATCCACGGTAGTAATTTCCACTTGCCGCGTATTCAGTAATCGGCCCTTTGCCTGAATGTGGTCTATTTTGTGATGCACGAATAAATCAGCCATTTTGTGGGCGATTTCATCAATAATTTTATCTTTTCGCTGAATCATTAGCGGTAAATCGATTGAAATCGCTTCAGCATAAATGCCGTGTTCTGCAATCCCGTGGGTCAACTGATGATAGATTTTTGCGGACTCCAGCAAGGTCATGGAGGCAACACCGCCGGTATTGAGGTGAGAACCACCTAATCGACTCTGACCTTTTTTATTGCGCCAATTATCAATGCAGGCGGTTTTTAATCCGAACTGCGCACAACGAATAGCGCTGGCAAAACCTGCGGGACCAGCACCGATGACGATGACATCGTAATGTTTTTGCTTTTTTGGCATAGTATTAAATGTTCAGAAGAAGGTGAGCGGGAGCTTCCAGGCATTCTTTGATGGTGACTAAAAATTGTACCGCTTCGCGGCCATCAACCAGACGGTGATCATATGAAAGAGCCAGATACATAATCGGTCTGATAACAATTTGACCATTTTCAACAACAGCTCGTTCCTTAATGGCGTGCATACCTAAAATTGCACACTGAGGCGGGTTAAGTATGGGAGTAGACAACATTGAACCAAACACTCCGCCGTTGGTAATGGTAAATGTTCCGCCCTTTAAGTCGTCATAGCTTAATGTGCCTGCTCTTGCCTTTTCTCCGAAATTGGCAATGCTTTTTTCAATGCCGGCAAAATCGAGTTGATCGGCATCATGCAACACCGGGACAATCAGGCCGCGCGGGGTACTGACGGCAATCCCCAAGTCGTAGTAGCCATGATAAATAATATCGTTGCCATCAATGGAGGCATTGATGGCAGGGAAACGTTTCAAAGCCTCAATTGATGCTTTGACAAAAAACGACATAAAGCCCAGCTTGACAGCGTGTTTTTGTTCGAATCTGACTTTATATTGGTTACGAAGATCAATAACATTTTGCATGTTGACTTCGTTGAAGGTTGTCAACATGGCTGCGTTTTGTTGGGCCTGTAACAGGCGTTCGGCAACTTTTGCTCTTAAGCGGGTCATCGCAACCCGTTGTTCAGGCCGCAGATTTGATGCAATCGTTGCCGGTTCGATTGGTTTTGCGGTTTCCGGCTTGATTTCAGCTGCCGTACTTTGTAAAGACACAATATTCTGAGTTTTTACGGTAGCAGGAGTTTGTTTGTTAAGATGCTCTAATACATCAGTTTTGGTGAGTCGGCCACTTTTCCCAGTACCCTTTATAACCGAAGGATCCAGGGTATTCTCATTGATCAATCGGCGAACTGAAGGACTTAACGGGATATCTTCGCCATTGTCCTCTGGTGTTTTATTAGGTATTGTTTTATTTTCAGTGACTGGATGTTCTTGAGCAGTTTCAGATTCCAATAATGCCAGCAACTCACCGCCAGTAACGATAGCGCCGTTTTCCTTGAGTATCTGGCTGAGTACGCCAGATTCAGGCGCGGTAACTTCAAGTACCACTTTATCCGTTTCAAGATCAACAAGGTTTTCGTTCTTGTTGACGAAATCACCTGCTTGTTTGTGCCAGGTGATCAGCGTTGCGTCAGAAACAGATTCGGGTAGATTGGGAACTAGGACTTCAATGCTCATGTTATTTTCCTGAAGGTTTACCGTATAAGGCCGATTGAACGACAGCTTTTTGTTGTTCTATATGCACGTGGAACTTGCCGACAGCAGGTGCTGCCGATGCTTCACGTCCGGCATAGGTTACGCTGATATGGGTTTGCAGATTGTCGGTAAAGTGATGTTTGGATTGATACCAGGCGCCCTGATTTTTTGGCTCTTCCTGGCACCAGATGAAATCCTCCAAATGGGGATATTTAGCTATTTCCACTTTAAATAATTCATCTGGGAAAGGGTACAACTGTTCGATACGTGCGATAGCAACATGCTTAAGGTCGTCCCGGCGACGCGCTTCCAGTAAATCGTAATAAACTTTACCGGCACATAAAATAAAGCGGGTCACTTTTTTTGGATTCATGTCATCCTGCTCGCCGATGACAGGTTGGAAGTGTCCGTTTGTCAGATCTTCCAGCGTGGATACCGCGAGTTTATGTCGCAGCAGGCTTTTAGGACTCATAACAATGAGTGGTTTTCGATACGGACGTATTAATTGGCGGCGTAACAAATGGAATATTTGTGCCGGCGTGGTCGGATTGCAAACCTGGATATTATGTTCAGCACAAAGTTGCAGATAGCGTTCCAGTCTGGCAGATGAATGTTCAGGACCTTGGCCTTCGAAGCCATGCGGTAACAACATGACCAGTCCGCACAATCGTCCCCATTTGGTTTCGCCGGAACTGATAAACTGATCGATAACCACTTGAGCGCCGTTGGCAAAATCGCCAAATTGCGCTTCCCAGATGACCAGGGTATTTGGCATCGTGGTGCTGTATCCGTATTCGAAACCCAATACGCCGGCCTCAGACAACAGGGAATCAAAAATCTGTGCACGGCCTTGATCCTTGTCCAGATGTTTGATCGGTGTGTAAGTTTTATTATTGATTTGGTTGTGTAAAACCGCGTGGCGATGAACAAATGTACCGCGTCCCACGTCTTGACCCGTCAAACGAACATGGTATTTTTCCAAAAGAAGGCTGGAATAAGCCAGATTTTCTGCAAATCCCCAATCCAAAGGCATGGCACCAGCCGCCATTTTACGGCGGTTATCCATGACTTTGGCGACTCTTGGATGCAATTCGAAACCGGCGGGTAACCGCTGCATTCTATCATTACAAAAGCGCAGCTGATCCATTGATATGGCTGTGTTACAGAAAGTGTCCCAGCTTTTATTGAGGTACTGATTCCATTGATTGGTATACGAATAGCTGGAATTTTCTAACACGGGTCTCGAAACAACCTGACCTGCTTCAAGCAATTTTTGATAATCCTGTTCCATTTTTGCAGATTGTTCTGCAGTGATAATTCCTTCGTTCATGAGTTTTTGAGCATAAAGTTTCCGCGTGGTTTTGTGCTTGCGGATTTTTTTATACATGATGGGCTGGGTAGTTGCAGGCTCGTCGGCTTCGTTGTGTCCAAGACGGCGATAGCAAATAAGATCTATGACGACATCCTTATTGAAAGTCATCCGGTAATCGAGAGCGAGTTTTGTTACAAATATTACCGCTTCGGGATCATCACCGTTGACATGAAAAACCGGCGCCTGGATCATGCTGGCAACATCCGTGCAATACAAAGTAGATCGCGCATCCATCGGGTTGCTGGTGGTAAAGCCAATTTGATTGTTGATGACGATATGTACCGTTCCGCCTGTGAAAAAAGCCCGGGTTTGCGACATGTTCAGGGTTTCCATGACAATACCTTGTCCCGAAAAGGCCGCATCTCCGTGAATTAATACCGGAATAACCGTGCTTATACCCTCTTTTCCGGCACGGTCCTGACGTGCTTTCACTGAACCTTCAACAACCGGATTGATAATTTCCAAATGTGATGGGTTGAATGCCAGTGTTAAATGCACAGGGCCACCAGGCGTGGCAATATCGGAGGAAAAACCCATGTGATATTTAACATCACCCGAACTGACTCCAGGGGATAGAGTAGATGTACCTGTAAATTCATCAAATAAACTGGCAGGGCTTTTGCCCAGGATGTTGACCAGTACATTTAAGCGGCCTCGATGCGCCATGCCGATTACAATTTCTTTAACGCCTTTGTCTCCGGAACCCTGAATTAATTCATCCAGGATTGGAATCAGGGATTCACCACCTTCAAGAGAGAAGCGTTTTTGGCCGACAAATCTATTATGCAAGTAACTTTCTATGCCTTCGGCCGCAGTCAGTAACTTTAATATCCAGTGTTTTTTAGCAGGGTCCAGTATTAAATTGGTTTTAGAAATTTCCAGGCGGCTTATTAACCAGCGCCTGATATGAGTATCAACAATGTGCATGTACTCAGAGCCGATACTACCGCAGTAAATTTCTTTCAGGCTGGCAATAATATCGCGTAATGGTAGTCGATCAACACCACCGTAGAGTGCACCTGTATCGAACAGAGTGTCCATATCCGGCTCAGAAAGTCCGTAATAGGTCGGATCCATATCGTGAGGTGGGGGCGCCGTTTTCCCTAACGGATTATTGTTGGCAATTTGATGCCCGCGAACCCGGTAATGGTTAATAAGCCGGGAAACAGCGGCCTGTTTTTTTACACTTTCTTCGGTAAAGCCCTGTAATTGAGCCAGCCTTCCTTGAGATTTAACAGCAAGTTGTGCGAAGCGTTCTACAACAGGGCTGTGAGGAGTCTCATAAGCGGCTCCATGGTGAATGGCATTGAATTCTTTTTGCCAGCTAGGCTCAACAGATTCAGGATCTTCCAAAAACCGTTCATATAAGTTTTCAACGTAACTGGCGTTGCTGCCTTGTAAGGAAGAAGAATCTTGAAAAAGTTTAAGCAGGTTACTCATCATGGATATCCAATTTATTCTGCACGGGTCTTGGTCTTTATATTAAATCTTGACATGCTACATTGCCAAGAACTACTGAGGAAATTATTCGCATATTTCACTAGAGCGTCGTAGTTGATGAAGAAAGAAATAAATGCTCACGGGGTTCTGTTTGCGCTTTTGCTAGGGAAGATGATGTATTCAATAATGATTAATTTTTACCGGGTTTACTTTATAACAGTAACTTCATCATATGGGAAAATTTGATGTGGCATCAATTTGTCTGGCTAAAACAAAAAAGTCCCATTGCGGGACTTTTTTGGTATATCGCGTCAATGGGCTTTATGTATGACTGATACCTGCCGCTATTCTTTGCTCTCTTTTTTCACTCGATTTTTCTATTTTTGAAAAAACCCGGAGTATGTCTGTAGCTGATATTATTCCTACCAGTTTGCTATCCTTGTCTACCACCGGCAATGCTCCAACCTTGTTGTCAGCCATAATTGCTGCAGCTTCTGATGCATAGGTGTCAGGGTTAACCGTCAATACGCGCCGGCGCATAATGTGTTGTACTTTTTGTGGAATAACATGCAGCTCTGCAGTGCTTTTGCCAGGTGCTGCTTCAATTGCGTTAGAGTTGTTTTTCGGCCCCAAAGCCTTGTACAGATCTCTGTCGGATACGATCGCGATAACTTTGCCTTTTTCAACGACTGGTATGTGACGAACTTTTTCGTAATGAATTAAAAAAAAGACCCGGTCAATCAAGTCGTGTTGCTCGACCGTAAATACTTTTGATTTCATTAAATCTTCAACACGCATTATTTGTTCTCCTGATTGTAGTAAATCGCATAAGAATAGGGAAATAATCGCATTTTTACAAGAGAATAAATATGTTGTGTTATAAAATAGCCGATCATGCTTTTATTCAGCTATAAACCTTAACGGTTTTTAATTTCTATTACTACTTTACTATTTGTTTTTTATAGTAAAAACTTGTCGTAGCAACACAATGGAGACAACTATGCGCATCATCCTGTTAGGAAGCCCCGGTTCCGGCAAAGGAACTCAGGCTCAGTTTATTACCGAAAAATATGCCATTCCACAAATTTCAACGGGTGATATGCTGCGTGCAGCAGTTCGCGATGGCACGCCGCTGGGCGTTGAAGCATTGATTAAAGAACGGATTACCCAGCCTGATTGCGCCAACGGTTTTTTACTGGACGGCTTTCCGCGTACGATTGCTCAGGCTGAAGGACTTGACGCCATGGGTGTCAAGATTGATAACGTTATTGAAATTAATGTTGCGGACGAAGAGATAGTAAAACGTATTGCGGGCAGAAGAGTGCATTCACAATCCGGACGTACTTATCATGTTGAGTATAATCCCCCTAAAATTGAGGGTATTGATGATGTTACAGGGGAAGCGTTGATTCAGCGGGATGATGATAAGGAAGAAACGGTGCGCAAGAGACTCAGTGTATATCACGAACAAACCAAACCTCTAGTCGGCTATTATTCAGCAGCAGGGCGACAGGCAAAATTCAGTTCGATTGCTGGTGTCGGCACTGTGAATGAAATCACTGACAAAGTCTTTGCTGTTCTGGGCTGAAGTATACCAGAGGCACGCAGATGGACGGGTTAAAGCGAAGACGACTGAAAAAGTCGGCAGTTTTAAACCACGGGTTACCGCATATCCGGTTGAGCCAAAGCCGCCCATCGAAACAAATAAAAAGACATTTTAGCCATCAATTCAATAAGATTTAAGTACAAAAGGTAAATATAAATGACTAAAGTTTATAACGTTGCAGTTGTTGGTGCGACGGGTGCAGTGGGCGAAGCCATGCTGTCTATTTTGGAAGAACGTCAGTTCCCCGTTGGAGAAGTGTATGCCTTAGCCAGTAGTAATTCAGCAGGCAAACGAATTCCTTTCAAAGGGGGTTCGTTAAAAGTTGAAGATTTAGCTACTTTCGATTTTTCTAAAGTGCAAATTGGTTTGTTTTCTCCGGGCGCTGCTGTTTCAGAAATATACGCACCAAAAGCCGCTGCTGCCGGTTGTATAGTTATCGATAATACCTCACAGTTTCGCTATGACGACGATATTCCTCTGGTAGTGCCGGAAGTCAATCCAGAAAAAATAGCCGATTATAAAAATCGCGGTATTATTGCGAATCCTAACTGCTCAACCATTCAAATGTTAGTAGCATTAAAACCCATATACGATGCGGTAGGCATAGCTAGAATTAACGTGTGTACTTATCAAGCCGTTTCAGGCACGGGAAAAGAAGCCATAGAAGAACTGGGCAAGCAAACCGCCAATCTTCTTAACATGCAACCTATTACACCCAGCGTCTATCCCAAGCAAATTGCCTTTAATGTTTTGCCGCAAATTGATGTGTTTATGGATAATGGTTATACAAAAGAAGAAATGAAGATGGTTTGGGAAACCCAAAAAATATTGGGCGATGCCAGCGTTATGGTCAATGCAACCGCTGTACGAGTACCTGTTTTTTACGGTCATTCCGAAGCTGTGCATATTGAAACACATAAAAAAATTACTGCCGAAGCGGTTAGAGCTTTGCTAGAAAAAGCACCAGGTGTAACTGTTATGGATGAGCGCAAAAATGGTGGTTACCCAACGGCGGTAACTGAGTCATCAGGCCATGATGACGTGTTTGTTGGGCGTATAAGAGAAGATATATCGCACCCACAAGGTATTGATTTGTGGGTAGTGGGCGATAATGTTCGGAAAGGAGCTGCATTAAACAGTGTACAAATAGCTGAAGAACTAGTAAAAAATTATATCTAGTCTAAGATTAACCGTATGTTTGATTATTGAAGTATGAGGAGGCAGTTGTAAATAAGTGGAAGGTGAAGTGTGCACAATCTAACTAAAACTTTAGCGGTGGTATCGCTACTGGCTCCGGCCAGTGGATATTCG
>NQJI01000057.1 GCA_002256705.1 Methylococcaceae bacterium NSM2-1 | reverse complement strand
AGACACTGGCAATGCTGGCTTCCATAGCTATCGGGTCAGCCGTCCCTGTGCTTGCCAGTTGTTGTACCAATGCCGCTGCTTGAGCAATGCCCGCAAGTGCAATGGTTTGGTTAGTGATGGTGTTTAATTGCATAAATTACTATTATGGGTGATTTGGGTGATTATCGTACCAAGAACAAACACTGCTGTTCAACGTATACTTGGCTTTGTTTCGCAGGTAAGCAGATAGACGTGTATTTAAATAGAGCATGTTGTAACATGATTACCGAGTATTAGTCGAATATGATATAAAGATCGAATTTACTAAATTAAAGGGGGGAGAGAAATGATTGAATCTGTAGTGTTAACGGTTACCGATATGAAATGTGGCGGTTGTGAAACAAATATCACGGGTAAACTGGAGGCTATTAATGGTGTAATTTCGGTTAAAGCATCATTTAAAGAAAAGGAGGTCAGTGTCGAATATGATCCGGAAAAAACCACTCTGGATACTATAAAAGACACCATTACTAGTGCAGGTTTCACGGTAAAATAGCCATTAAAACTATCGAACTTTCAGCGTAGGTGAATTTTATGAGTGCAGAAGAGACTTCTGATGAAATACGGTTATCCATTTTAGGGATGCGTTGTGCAGGTTGCGTGAGTGCAGTTGAGGGTGCATTGGCTGCCGTTGATGGAGTCACTTCAGTTAGCGTCAATTTTGCGGATCACTCTGCGATGGTTAAAGGACATGCTGATCCTGAAGCTTTAAAACAGGCAGCTAAGGATGCGGGATATGATGCGGCCGTGATGGAGGGACTGGAAGATCCAGCCGAGCAGGAACAGCAGGAGTTGCAGCGTTACCGTAATCTGATGAAGAAAGCATCTGTCGCGGGAATTTTTGGCGCCTTCCTCATGTTGGCTGAGCATTTTAGCTGGCTGCCGGAAATCGGTTCAGCAACCGGACAGTGGCTCTGGCCAGAAATTGCACTCATCACCTTAAGTATCCTGGTGTATTCAGGATGGCATTTTTATAGTGGCGCAATCAAGTCATTAAGTCTGGGTCAGGCCAATATGGATACGTTGATTGCGCTGGGTACGGGTTCGGCATGGCTTTATTCATGCATAGTTATTGACTATTCCGATACTCTGCCGACATTGGCAAAACATGCTTATTTTGAAGCTGCCGTAGTGATTCTGGCCTTTATTAACCTGGGAACGGGGCTGGAAACATTGGCCAGAGGTAAAACATCCAGCGCCATTCGGCAATTGATCGGTCTGCAACCGCGTACTGCTCGCGTGGTTAGAAATGGCGAAGAAATGGATATTCTTATCGAGGAAGTGGGATTAGGCGAGACACTGCGAGTCAGGCCAGGCGAAAAAATTGCGGTTGATGGTGTTTTATTGGAAGGGCATTCCACACTGGATGAGTCCATGTTGACAGGTGAACCGATACCTGTAGAAAAAAGTGTAGGCTCGGAAGTTGTAGCGGGCACTATGAACCAGTCCGGCAGCTTTCTTTTTCGGGCAACCCGCATAGGACGTGATACAGCCTTAGCGCAAATTATTAAAAGCGTCCGGCAAGCGCAAAGTAGCAAGCCCGAAATCGCCCGGTTAGCCGATAAAATTTCCAGTGTTTTTGTGCCGGCCGTGGTTGCATTTTCGGTGTTGACTTTTCTTGTGTGGTACGCTTTTGGCCCCGATCCGTCATTGGGTTATGCCTTTGTAACTTCAATGACTGTTCTGGTTATCGCCTGTCCATGTGCGCTAGGTTTGGCAACACCCATTTCCGTGATGGTGGCGGTTGGCAGAGCTGCGCAGTCAGGTATTTTGATACGTAAGGGTGACGCTTTACAGACGGCGGGCAAACTGACTTGTTTAATCCTTGATAAAACCGGTACGGTAACCGAAGGAAAACCGACGGTTTCGACGGTTGAAGCCATCGACGATTATACCGAGGAACATGTGTTGCAATTAGCGGCAAGTATTGAGTCAGGCTCGGAACATCCGTTAGCCGCGGCCATTTTAACGGCGGCAGAAAATAAGCAAATTAAACTGGAAAAAGCCAAGCAATTTGAAGCCATTGCAGGTTTTGGAGTTACGGCTCAAATTAACGAACTAAACGTAATTTTTGGTAACAAGGCGTTGATGGATGCCAAAGGTATCAAATTTATCCACTATAACAACAGGCTGGAAAAGCTTTCAGCTCTGGGTCAAACACCGATGATGCTTGCCGTAGACGATAAAATAGTCGGCATTATTGCTGTCTCTGATCCTATTAAAAAGGACTCTGCGCAAGCAGTACAGCGTCTGAAAAATCTGGGTTTACGCATCATAATGGTAACCGGGGATAATCAAATAACCGCACATGCCATAGCTAAACAAGCAGGTATTGCTGAAGTCAGAGCCCAAGTGTTACCGCAGGATAAAGCTGCTGTAGTTAAAGAACTGCAACAACAGGGTGAGGTTGTCGGCATGGTCGGCGATGGCATTAATGATGCGCCCGCATTAGCTCAAGCTGATGTCGGTCTGGCTATCGGTACGGGAACCGATGTCGCAATTGAAAGTGCTGATGTGGTCATTTTGCAAGGCTCGTTGTTAAAAGTCCCCGAAGTCATCGAATTATCCAAAGCGACAGTTATCAATATTAAACAAAATCTGATCGGTGCGTTTTTCTATAACACCATCAGTATCCCGGTTGCCGCGGGTTTGTTGTACCCTCTGTTTGGTGTTTTATTAAACCCCATGATTGCTGGTGCGGCGATGGCAATGTCTTCTTTGACTGTCGTGACTAATGCCAATCGTTTGCGCTGGACAAAGTTTGGAGAGGGAAAATAATGGACATAAGGCCATAGGTATCTACTTTAAATCCCACGGCAAATATATAAGCCGTCGAAATATCTTGATGGCAGGCTATAAAAAATGGAGTCTTTCTTCCTTGAATTCCCAAGACTTACAAGCTGAAATAAATGCTGTTGACCTAGAAACCGCTCAAATAGAAAGTAGCAATTATGAACAATTATGAAAATAGCAAAAAGGCCAGGCGCATCGCTTCGATTATTTATCTTTTAATCATGGCGGTGATACTTGGCGGGACTTATTTGTCGGAACAGCAAAAAAAATTGACTGAAATGGCATCGAAAGATTCAATCCAGTCCATAGAAACGCCTGCTGTTTTTTCTTATACCCAAGTTCGGAATTAAGGGGTACTAATAAAATCTCTACCGCATAAGCATCAACTTAAGCAGAAAGCCCGACTACTCAATCAATAAAAATGCAATCAGATTGATAAATCAACCACGAAGACACGAAGTTACGAAGAAACCTAAGGAAAAATTTCGTGTTCTTCGTGTCTTCGTGGTTTTATGCTTTTTTCCACATAGACCCTTAAGATTCGGCTTTTTGCTCACGCGCTAACAGATTTTGTACGGCAGTCCGTGGAGCCAAGCCTTCATATAATACCTTATAGGTTTGTTCAGTAATGGGCATGTCTATGGCGTATTTTTTAGCCAGTAAAAAGGTTTCTTTTGCGGCGGAAACACCTTCAATTTCCTGACCGATTTCCTGTATGGCCGTTGCTCTGTCTTTACCTAGCCCTAACGCCAAACCAAAGCGCCGGTTTCTGGATTGGTTGTCGGTGCAGGTCAAAATAAGGTCTCCCAAACCCGCTAAACCCATAAAGGTTTCCTGTTTACCACCCAGTTTGATGCCCAACCGGATAATTTCGTTAAGACCTCGCGTAATTAATGCTGCTCTGGTGTTGGCACCGAAGCCAAGTCCGTCGGCGATGCCGGCTGCAATAGCCAGAACGTTTTTTACCGCCCCACCGACTTCTACACCAATTACATCTGAACTTGTATAGGTCCGAAAAAGTCCCCCATGCAATATGCCAGCTAACTGCTTGGCAAAATTCGGCTGAGAGGAGGCAATGGTGATGGCAGTTGGCAAGTTGGCCGCAACTTCGCGAGCAAACGTGGGACCTGAAAGGATGGCGGCAGGGGTTTGTGCGGAAAATATTTCGGCGATTATCTCATGGAGCAATGAACCGTCATCAGGATTAAACCCTTTGCTTGCCCAAGCTATTTTTATCTCATTCGATAAATACGGTTTAAGCTTAATCAGGGTATTTTTAAATGCGTGACTGGGTACACAAACAAGTATCAGGTGACTGAATGCAGCAACTTCCGCCAAGTCGGACGTGACAGCAAGGTTTGCAGGAAAAGGATATTCAGGTAAATAACGTTTATTTTGACGATCTTGTGCAAGAGCAGCCATATGACCCGGATTATGTCCCCATAATAGCGTCTGGCAACCATTTCTGGCTGCCAGGAGGGCAAGCGCCGTTCCCCAGGAGCCTGCGCCCAGGATGGCTATTTTTTTATTTCTCACACAAATTAATTGATGGTGTCAGAACCAGGAGCTTGCTGCTGTGTTTGTTGTAAATGCTGCGCATACAAGGCATCAAAATTTACCGGGGCTAACAGTAGCTGCGGAAAGCCGCCTTTTGCAACCAGATCAGAAACAGCTTCCCGGGCATAAGGAAAAAGAATGTTTGGGCAGAAACTGCCAACCATTGGCCCCATTTCCTGATCAGTAAAACCGCTTAAAGCGAAAATTCCAGCTTGATTGACTTCAACAAGATAGGCTGTCATATCGCTGCTTTTAACTGTGATAGTAACAGTGAGCGCAACTTCGTATAATGAATTTTCTAAAGTTTCAACGTGGGATCCCAGGTTAAAGTCAACGGAAGGTTCCCATTTTTCGGTGAAGATTTTAGGTGAGTGGGGTGTTTCAAAAGACATGTCTTTTGTATAAATTTTTTGGATAGAGAATTGTTTTTCTACAGGTGTTTGTTCTTCGGCCATGATGAATGTGTATGTTGGTGTTTACGGTTTTAGTGTGCGTGAATTTTATGAAAGCGTATAGCCGCTAAAAGTCATGCGCTCGGGGTGGCTTTGGTTTTATTTTTGCTGGTTATTTTTACGGGTAATTTATAGTCGTTTTCCCAGGCTTGCATGCCGCCTGTAATAACGAAGACTTGTTCGAATCCCGCTTTCGTCAATATCTTGCCGGCCGAGGCTGAGCGAGTACCTGTTTGGCAGGAAATGAGAACGGGCTTGCTTTTGTGGTCTGCTATTTTTGAAAGTTCTTCCGGTAATTTGCCCAAAGGCATATTGATGGCCTGCTCAATATGACTGTGAATAAATTCATGCGGCTCCCGGACATCGATAACAAGCGTGTCGCTATTGTTCATCTTAGCGACAGCGAGCAAAGGCGAGACAGAGCCAAACTTTTTCAATGCTGTGTCGAACAATTCCTGGATCAATAAATAAGTAACGACTGCCAGTGCGAGAGATAATATATAGTGATTTAAAATAAATTCTAGGTAACGGTCCATGGGGTATGATTTAGGTTGAGTAGAGGGTGAGTTGAATCAGCGCTTGGAACAAAAAACGTCTCGCATCATTTTAATGAGCTGCAGCATACGTTCATCATCGATGAAGTAATAAACACGGTTGGCTTCTTTTTTAGAGCCGAGAATGTTTTTTTCTCTAAGAATGGATAAATGCTGGGAAATATTGCTTTGGCTGGTTCCGACCTGCTCGACAATATCTTGAACGCTGATTGAATTATTGCCAAGAACGCACAATATTTTTAAACGCAAGGGATGTGACATGGCTTTTAGACAGCGGGCGGCTCTGGCTATGTCGGAATCATCATATAAAATGTGTTGGTCTTTAATGTCCATAGGGCTACTTAATGCTACTGGTTTACGGGGTCTTAATTTTAAATAAAGAACCTACGAAGAATTATTTATACACAACTGCTGCCAACGTGTATTAATATAATGATTACTTTGCCTGTTTGCCAAACCAACAAATTTAACAAAATGATACCTTATTTTCAATCATTTTGGGTAATGGATAATACAACAATGTTTCTGATTTGGTTCTTATCCATCAGGTAACCCCGATTTTGTTTTTAGTGTGTGGAGATAAATAAAAGATGTTGAATCGACCAAAGCCTTTAGTTTTGCTGATCCTTGATGGGTTCGGATACTCATTGGAACAAGAAAATAATGCCATTGCGATGGCTAACACGCCTTGCTGGGATCAGTTGCAGAAAGATTATCCCATGACCTTATTGGATTGCTCCGGCCGCTCGGTTGGTTTACCCCATGAGCAAATGGGTAATTCAGAAGTTGGGCATATCCATATAGGCACGGGTCGTTACGTTCCGCAGGACTTCTCCAAGGTTAATGATGCTATAGAAGATGGCAGTTTTTTTACCAATCCGGTACTCTGCCAGGCTGTCGATCTTGCGAAAGATAAAGGTAAGGCATTACATATCATGGGTTTGTTGTCTCCTGGCGGTGTGCACAGCCATGAAGAGCAGATTTTGGCGATGGTCGAGTTAGCTGCAAAGCGGGGCTTAAGCAAAATCTATTTGCATGCGTTTCTGGATGGACGGGATGTTCCTCCTAAAAGTGCAAGTGCTTCAATAAAATTATTAGAAGCAAAATTTGCTGCACTCGGTGTAGGCCGTATCGTCTCAATAGTGGGTCGTTTTTATGCGATGGATAGAGACAATCGTTGGGACCGCGTAAAATCTGCTTATGACCTGATTGCTAAGGGTGAAGCCAGTTTTTGCGCAGATACCGCCCTCCAGGGATTGGAATCGGCTTACGCTAGAGGTGAGACGGATGAGTTCGTTTTACCAACGGCTGTTTTAGACAGTGAAGGTCAGACGGTTACTCTTGATCCCGAAGACTCTGTTGTGTTTATGAATTTTCGGGCCGATCGTGCGCGCGAAATTTCTCAGGCCATAACCTCAACAACGTTTGATTCCTTCGATAGGAACCGTGAGCCTCATCAAGGCTATTTTTGTACCTTAACGGAATATCATCAGGAGTTTGATTACCCCATAGCTTTCCCTTCTGTGGACATAAAAAATGGTCTCGGAGAGTACTTGTCTGTGTTAGGAATGAAGCAACTTCGGCTCGCAGAAACTGAAAAATACGCTCATGTCACTTTTTTTCTTAATGGCGGCATAGATACCCCTTTCCCTGGAGAAGACCGGATATTGGTCCCATCGCCCAAAGTCAGAACCTACGATTTACAGCCGGAAATGAATGCTCCAGAGGTCACGGATCATTTGGTCGCTGCGATTACCGGCGGCAAATATGACGTTATTATTTGCAATTATGCCAATTGCGACATGGTTGGACACACAGGGATCATTCCCGCGGCAATACTCGCTGTGGAGGCAGTGGACAAATCATTACAACGCATCGTTGCCGCGTTAAAGTCCGTGGGCGGAAGAATGTTGTTGACCGCTGATCATGGCAATATTGAGCAAATGGTTGATAAAGAAACCGGGCAACCGCACACCGCACATACTACAAACCAGGTGCCTTTGGTTTATGTCTGTGGGGATAAGCCATTAGCCTCAGGTGGTGGTTTATCTGATTTAGCGCCCACTATGTTGGCCATTTTAGGTATTGAGCAGCCTGCTGAAATGACGGGTAGATCGCTTATTAATGCTGCCTGATTTGTGAATGAGAAGAAAGCTGGTTTTTTGTTTTTTGCTGGGTGCCTTGATCAATCATGGTCATGCGGAGGATTTGCAAAACAGCAATGAGCTCAATAAGGTCGAGTCAGATATTAATGAAGTCAAGAAGGATATGCAGCGACTTTCAGAGCAGAAAGATACCTTGCAGAATCTGTTGGCCGACATTGAAAAACACTACGGCGAAACAGCTGCTTTATTGAAAACATTGCAATCTCAAATTGAGCAAAAACGCCAAAGTTTGGACAAGATTCGGCTGGATATGCAGGCTTATCAGAATGAAAGAGATAGGCTAAGCAAAGAACTGGCTGGTCAAATAAGAGCTGCCTATGCTATGGGGCAAAAAGAAAAGTTGAAACTGATGCTCAATCAGCAAGACCCCGCCTTATCCAGCCGTATGATGGTCTAT
>NQJI01000056.1 GCA_002256705.1 Methylococcaceae bacterium NSM2-1 | reverse complement strand
TTGTGACATCAATGTTTACGTAAAAAGAGTGGCGGTGGTGATTCCTTTTGCGGCAATGCTACTGGGATGTTCTGTCATGGTTTATTACCAAGTCCACTCCCTCATTTGCCTATGTGGTTGTTTATAGCGGAGCATTAATGGGACTTTCTATGGGCTTGCAAATTCTACTCAGCATCTATCAGATGTGGTTTTATTCCAGGAAAACAACGGACAGTTGGATTTGTAAAAAAGACCAATAAGTTGGGTATACACTTCGCAGGAAATCGCTTTAGAAAGGATTTCAGGAAGTTTTATAAATGGGTTGTTTTGTGGGTCGCATATCGGGAAGACTCCCGTATTTATTACGCATAGCCGTGACATTTCTAATACAATATCCCTATTGAATTAGTATGAAACTATTTTCTCCTTAAGCTTGTACATTTTTGTGAGTCGCAAATGAACCTTGTAGTGTTTTTATCTGTTCTTATCCTGATTTCGATTTTATTAGGTGGTGTCTTGTTAGCCAACAAAACGCGCTTAACCTTTGGTAAAACTGAAGGCGAAGCACAGGTATTGTTCACGATTTTTTCATTATTTGAATTACTAAAGCGATCAATTCATTTGAAAACCAGTACCATTCTGTTGGCCCTGGTTTTGCCTTCCTTGACATTCGCGGCTGAGGGTGCGGAAGTTGCCAGTCCAGGACAACCCTTGGACTTGACTCAGCATTGGGCCGGTTATCTGGCTTTAATTGTTTTTTCCGTTGCCTACATTCTTGCCATGACAGAGGAAGTGACTGAGTTAAAAAAGTCGAAGCCTATGGTGTTTGCGGCAAGTCTTATCTGGATCTTTATTGCTGCTGTTTATACCGGCGGCGGGATGAGTGAACAAGCAGGTGCTGCGTTCCGCTCTACACTTGAAGGTTATGGAGAACTGTTTCTGTTCATCATGGTGTCGATGACTTACTTGAATGCCATGGAAGACCGCGGTGTGTTTGACAGCCTGCGGGTCTGGCTGTTAAGCAAGAATTTCAGCTATCGCCAGTTATTCTGGATTACCGGCTTTCAGGCATTCTTTATTTCATCCGCATGCAACAATCTGACTACTGCCTTGCTGATGGGTTCGGTTATTTTGGCTATGGGCAAAGGGAGCCCACGCTTTGTTACCTTATCCTGCATCAATGTCGTGGTCGCCTCCAATGCGGGTGGCTCATTCAGTCCCTTCGGCGATATCACCACGTTATTGGTATGGCAAAAGGGTGTAGTACCCTTTACCGATTTCTTTTCCCTGTTGATTCCAGCCATCATCAACTTCGCTATACCCGCAGCCATCATGCATTTCTTTATACCGAAAGAAAGACCCGCAGCGGTTATGGAAGCTCAGGCTATGATGCGGGGCGGCTGGGTAATCATCTTTTTGTTTGTATTGACCATTATTACCTCGGCTTGCTTCGAAAACTTCCTTATTACCTGCAAAAAACCCGCGATTCCTATCAAGTATCGATACCAGAGGATTTGACCGATGTCAAAATTGACTATTTCGCGCCCATGAAATATATGAACAATCCGCAAGCTGAGAAAAATATACAGGTTGCGAAGGAACTGCCTTTTGATATTTTCCAGAAAATTGCTAACCTGGAATGGGATACCCTGCTGTTTTTTTACGGTGTAATGGTCGGTGTCGGAGGTTTGAGCTTTATCGGCTATCTGGGTGTGGCATCCCATCAGCTTTACGGTAGCATCAATCCTACCGTGGCGAATATTCTGGTGGGCATTGCCTCGGCGTTTATTGATAACGGCACCATTATGTTGTCAGTACTCACCATGGCGCCGGATATTTCTCAAGGACAGTGGTTGCTGGTGACATTGACCGCCGGCGTGGGAGGTAGTATGTTGGCGATCGGATCAGCGGCCGGCGTGGGTTTGATGGGGCAAGCCAAGGGTATTTATACTTTTGTTAGCCATTTAAAATGGACCCCTGCCATCGCCTTGGGCTACGCCGGTAGCATTGCTGCTCACTTTCTTATTAATGGCCGTTATTTCTAGATCAAGCCAGAAACGTTGAATTACTTATGATGATCCCTTTTAATCCGTGGTGTGAAAGATTTTCAGGATAAAAAGTGAGTCCCGAAGTTTCAGAAAACAGTTTTGATGTAGCTGCATTTTTAAAAAACCTGACCACGCGCCCGGGCATTTATACAATGCTTAATGACAAGGGCGAGATTATTTATATAGGTAAGGCCAAGAACCTTAAAAATCGCGTTTCCAGTTATTTTAAAACGCAAACAGCGTCGGTCAAGCAGCAGGTTATGGTGGCCAAGGTGGCTGCTATTGAAGTGACAGTGACGCATACTGAAGGTGAGGCGTTATTGCTGGAATGTCAGCAAATCAAACGGCATAAGCCGCGTTATAATATCTGTTTAAGGGATGATAAATCCTTTCCTTATGTATTCCTGTCCAGTGAACAGGACTTTCCACAAATCACGTTTCATCGCGGCGCAAAGAATAAAAAGGGTCGTTATTTTGGTCCTTATCCCAGTTCGGGTGCCGTTAGAGAAAGCCTGAAACTGCTGCAAAGGCTGTTTCCAATCCGGCAGTGTGACGATGCTGTTTATAGCAATCGCACAAGGCCTTGTCTGCAATATCAGATAGAACGCTGCACCGCGCCCTGTGTAGGCCTGGTTGATAAACAAAACTATGCTCTGGACGTTGAAAGTACGGTGATGTTTCTGGAAGGGAAGGGCGGATTGCTGATTGACCAGTTGATTATCAAGATGGAGCAGGCGGCGGCTAATCTTGATTTTGAGCAGGCAGCCGGATTCAGGGATCAGATTGCAAAATTGCGCTCAGTGCTGGAAAAGCATTTTGTGCATGGAGAAAAGGGTGATGTGGATATAATCGCTTGTGCTAGCAAAACAAACGTGGCTTGTGTTCAGGTATTTTTCATCCGTAACGGGCAGCATTTGGGTAATAAAGTATTTTTTCCTAAAATGACCGATGAGCATGATTCTGCTGCTATCTTACAGGCGTTTATCCCCCAATATTATCTGGATAAACAAGTGCCTTATGAATTGATAGTCAGCCATGAGCTGGAAGAAACGGAGTTATTAAGCGAGGTTTTAGCCAGTCAGGCAAAGCATCCCGTGGCTATTTCTTCCAGCGTCAGAGGAGAGCGCTTAAAATGGCTGCAAATGGCCTATACTAATGCTGAAAATTCACTGTTGAGCAAGTTATCGGATAAAAAGGGTATTTATGCCCGGTTTCTCAGTCTACAGGAAGAGTTAGGTTGCAAAGACCTGCCTAAGCGCCTGGAATGCTTTGATATCAGTCATACCCAAGGCGATCAGACGGTTGCATCCTGTGTGGTTTTTGATAGGGAGGGGCCGGTTAAATCAGCTTATCGGCGTTTCAATATCACTGGGATAACCGGTGGTGATGATTATGCCGCCATTCATCAGGCGGTTTTCAGGCGTTTTAAGCGGCTGAAACAAGGCGAGCATGAGGCGCCGGATATATTGTTTATTGACGGCGGCAAAGGTCAGGTACATGAAGCACAAAAGGCATTAGCGGAATTGGACATAAACAATGTTATGATAGTCGGCGTTTCCAAGGGACCCGATAGAAAACCCGGCATGGAAAAGCTGATTCTGGTAGATCAGGAGCAGCCGGTAGAGATAACGCCTGGGGCCAGCGGTTTGCTGTTAATTCAGCATATCCGCGATGAGGCGCACCGGTTTGCAATAACAGGGCACAGGCAACGTCGTGGTAAGGCAACAAAACAATCCGTGCTTGAAACTATTCCAGGACTAGGTTCCAAGCGACGACAGATTTTATTAAAACAGTTTGGGGGGCTGCAAGGCATTACATGCGCAGGCGTGGATGCGCTTTGCAGTGTAGACGGCATAAGCCGGCAGTTAGCACAACGAATTTACGAACTATTTCATCATCAAGATGACGATTCAATTTAACATACCTACAAATCTTACACTGTTAAGAATCGCGTTAATTCCTTTATTAACCGTGGTTTTTTATTTGCCCTGGCACTATGCCAATCTGGCCTGTACGCTGATTTTTATGTTAGCCGGGATTACCGACTGGCTGGACGGTTACCTTGCCAGAAAAATGCAATTGGAAACACCTTTTGGTGCTTTTTTAGATCCTGTCGCTGATAAACTTATGGTCGCTATAGTCCTGGTCTTAATTGTTCAGCAGCAAGCGACTCCTTACCTGGCTATTCCTGCTGCTGTTATTATCGGCAGAGAAATAACTATTGCCTCGCTGCGAGAATGGATGGCAGAAATCGGCCAGCGCGCAAAGGTCAAGGTATCTCAATTGGGTAAATGGAAAACCACCGCACAAATGGTGGCCATCGGCATGTTGTTATATCGTGATGATTTGTTCGGTATACCCGTAAACCTGATTGGTTATGGTCTTCTGTATATTGCCGCCGTATTAACGTTATGGTCTATGATTAATTACCTAAGCGCAGCCTTGGCAGTGATTAAGGAAAAATAAGTACCCTGCACATCCGGGTTTATTGCTCATAGACTTTTTTGATTTCTTTGGCTTCCAATTGTAGTGGGACAAACAATAAGGCTTAATCCTGAATTGTTGTTCCGCCTTAAGTTGAAAGCCATTTTTTTAACACAAACATCAGCACATTGACACGCTGCGACAAACGAAAAATGGATCAGGAAAAAGAAGTTATTCAGACGAAAGCTGAAACACAGGACGAAATATTACTGGCGGCTCTAAAGCTATTTGCCACAAAAGGTTATTTCAATACATCGTTAACTGACATTGCAGAGGCGGCGGGTATAAAAAATTCCAGCGCGATTTATCATCACTTTAAAAATAAACAGATGATTGCATCGCAACTGTACGCCAATATTTTCGATAGTTTCAATATTTCTGTCGATGATATAAGGCGTAAAAATCAAAAATCATCAGAGCAATTACGCGGCATTGTCGATTTATTTTTCAAGCTGACTGATGATGCCCCCGATGTTATGCAGTTTCTGCTGATTTTAAAACTCAATGAGTTTTTGCCGGAGGAAAAACCTATTCTGGAAACAGCAGCCTTCGTAAAAATCATTAAAATCATTCAGTCGGGCATAAAGGCGGGAGAAATACGTAATATTGATCCACTGCTGGTATATGCCTATTTTTTCGGTATTATCAATAACACCTTGCGATTAGTGTTGAGCGGTGCGCTGGACAAAAAAGCCGATGCCTACCTGTCTCAGACATGGCTTGCGGCATGGAATGTTATTGCTAAAAATAATCGTGGTTCTTAGTTAAAAACTATGGGTGATGTTGTTCAGTTTAAGAGACCTAAAGTTGCTCAGTTGCATAAAGGCAATACCTTGTGCCGCAGTGGTTTCCATAAATGGGAAATCCTCAAGGAAAAACAGTTTGATGTCAAACAGGGAAAGTTGATCACCGTTTATCAATGTACGCGTTGTGCAAAAATAAAATCTAAAACGTTGTAGAGAGATTGGGTGTCAGGTACTGCTTTGCCTTTTCGAAAGTCCAGGCAAGGATTCAATATCATTAGCCTTGATTATGGGCTTACGGGTTAGGTGGAAAATGAAAGAAGCGACAATCGCACCAGGATTTTCGATTTTTCGTGAAAGCTAAAACAGGATCCATCCGGTTTTAGCAGTGAAAAAGACTTGGCGATTATTGCAATCGACGGCACGCATTCGTTCTGCATCCACCACGTAGCATACTTCGCTTCGCCCGCACCCGAATGGCTGCTCCCCAATGACTTGATTCCGTGTCGGGTGGTCTTGTATTTTGACTACGCTTCCGCTACCGACTTCAACTTCGTCAAAATACCCGATCCCAACGGCTGTGAGGGGAAAGGTTCCTGGCAACAGGAACTCCTGCCGTAAGATGTTAGTCTGTAATTTCCCCTCTGCCCCCAATTACTGTAATGGTACGGATATTTCCAACATACTCACCGGTTCACATTCTCGACAGTCAATGGCTTTATTCGCCGCTGCTTACGGGCAATGTTGCGCCAACAGAAGCACCGACCGGGGCAGGGACGTCGCTTGCGCGATCATAAACAATGGCCGAATGCTTCCTTCGCTGATTTTGGGCTATTCACAATGTCAGAAGCCCATAGATTGGCGTGTCAATCCCGATGAGGAAACAACTGACTGGAGAGCCCGTCACGGGAAAACTGCACACCGGGTTCGGAGGGAGGGGCAAGATATATTTATGATATTTAATGCAACACCGTTATCTAAAAAACTCACTTGAGTAATCCAAAATCCCGTTCGGCCAGATATATAAGAAGGGTGAGCGGGATTTTGGATTTCTCGCCGAATCGGTGAAGCTGTTGGAAGACCGTTCATACTTTTATATGTGTCAGAACCAACGGCCTCAACAGTAGATTCAGTATCATGGCTTCTTTGTGGTGCCGACACAGGGAAGAAATTGAAGAATTTGGCCTCAGGAATCTTTTTCAACAGGAGTCTTCAAAGTTTGGCGTCAAGAAAAAGTACCATAAAGGCCGCTTGGGATGATGCGTTTTGAGCTAAGGGTTTATTTTGATATATATTTTTATGCATTTGTTTTGGGGTATGAAGTGAGGCAAAACTACAGGCAATAAATAAGGCCTTAGTAGTAAACTACTAAAGCCTTTATATATTCTTTGGTACGCGGTCCGGTTTCAAAATGAAAATGAAAAACTACTGTAAAAGTTACTGTACTTTTTCGGCGTGACTATTTTTTCCACAAAAAAGCCGGTACATCCTCCCAGCCCATTTTTATTTTTGCTACGCACAAAAATAACCGCAATGCTTGCCTGAATTATGGGCATAAAAAAACCGGTGTTACCCGGCCCTGATTGTTATATTATCTGTAAAAAATCAGACTTGATCTGATGGCTTCAAAAATAGTCACATTCAGAATCTGATATTGGCTGGCTGTTTTCGGCCAAAACAGCCGGTTATTAAACCTTATTTCGTTCGTACTAATATTGCGGCGATTTTTAACACTGTGAATAACAAATTAAACGGGCTTTGGTATTTCACAGTCGCTTATTATGCGAGCAAGTAGATAATAGGTATTTATGCGATTTGCGTATTCAGTTCGAATATTGATATGTTAGTGAAATTAAAGTGTGCAAGAATTAGATAATCACTTGTAAGACTCACCACTCGAACAAACACATTGAGGAGATACAACATGACAAAAATTCTCGTTCTTTACTACAGTATGTATGGTCATATCGAAACCATGGCGAAAGCGGTGGCTGAAGGCGCACGCAGCGTCGAAGGCACTGAGGTCACCATCAAGCGCGTGCCCGATCTGGTACCGGAAGACGTGGCACGAAAGGCCGGCGCCAAGCTCGATCAGGCGGCGCCGATAGCAACGGTGGACGAGTTGCCGAGCTACGACGCTATCATCTTTGGCACGCCAACACGTTTCGGCAACATGTGCGCACAGATGCGCAATTTTCTCGACCAGACTGGCCGGTTGTGGCTGAACGGCAATTTAATTGGTAAGGTGGGCAGCGTGTTCACGTCCACGGCCACGCAGCACGGCGGACAGGAAACCACGATCACCTCATTTCACACCACCTTGTTACATCACGGCATGATCATCGTGGGGGTTCCCTATTCCTGCCAAGAGATTATGAATATGAGTGAAATCACCGGCGGATCACCCTATGGAGCTAGCACTCTTGCTGGCGGCGATGGTAGTCGTCAACCGTCAGACAATGAAATTAAAATAGCCCATTTCCAGGGAACCCACGTTGCGGGAGTGGCTAAGAAGCAATCTGCCTAACTACCGATTGGAGTATGACGCGCCAAAAAGGCGGCACGCCCCTCTAGTGGATCGTTGAGCGCTTGTTGAGGCGCTTAACATCAATCACAGGGACCGGTTTGACAGCTTTCATAAAAGGAGAAAAGTCATAAGCAGCTATCCAGCTAAACGTTTTTGAATCTCAGCGGCAACCGACGCATCATAATAATGGCGTAAATTCGGATCAATCTGGCGCGGCATTATCTCGGCTTCAATTTCTGTGCGTAAGTGTGTCAGAAAATGCCTCCTTAACATGGAATCTTCAGGCACAACTACCTTTGGCTTTACCTCGGCAGGTGTTGCAAAATCGTTTTTTTCTAGGTTGTTAGAAACAATCCGGGACATCACTCCGCTAGACATAAAAATATAGGCAACAATAACCAACGTCAGAAACACTATCAATTCATTCATGTTTACACACTCCAAAAATAACTAACAGTAAAAGTAAATACTAGGGAGAATTGCTTTTCAAATAATCAATAGACATTCTGAACCCGGGGTATTTATTCGATACATGCGTTAAAGTATCGAATAAAAAATCAGCAATTTATATACCAAACCAACATGCCTTGTTATCTGTGGTAATCATCCCAAAAAGTTTGTTGTTTTGTCGGTGTTTGTTGTACTTTAGTTGTGACATTTTCTACAAAAGACTGGCTTCGTATTTAAAACAATGAAAAAAGAGCCGGATAACTATTTTACTAGTGCAATATAGAATCATGCATTTTTATAGTAAACATACTATTGCTTAAACTTCAGCAGACAATCCCGCTTTCATGTACTGTTTACCTCCGTTGTAATCTTTGGACCTATCAGTTTCGTTCTGGGGGTGGTTTCATGGCGCAGAAGTTTCTCCATTGGGTAGCACAAATTTGATGTCTAAGGTTTGCAAATAAGTTTGCAATTCAGCGTCTTGCATCGGTATTACTCCCATCTCACTCTAAAACCACTTAACTTTAGAGCGAGCTATAAAATCGAGTAGCTTGCGCATTTGTTGATCGTTCATGGGTGAACCTGGTTTTCCTCTTCCTCCACCGAAACGTCCCGGGCTTCCAGAGCCATTCCACACTTGGGACAGGAGCCGGGTTCACTGCGGATGATCTCAGGATGCATCGGACACACATATTCGGTATGAATTTCGGGGGCCTTGCTTTCCATCGGAGCCATTGGTTCCAGGGCCATTCCGCATTTAGGACAGTTTCCAGGCTTTTCCAGACGAATTTCCGGGTGCATGGGACAGGTATAAATTTTTTCGCGAGAGTATTTTGTCATTGTCTTACCCTATGGTTTTCGTAACACGATGAAATCAGAAATCCGGTTTTTATGCTTTTGGCAATACGTAGCTCAGTAGTTTTCAGTCTTCTCTATTCAGCACCAACTTAACCTGCGCACCCCGTTTTCAAAACGCCTGCTTGAAGCTTCACTTTTATTTCAATTCTTCTTTGCTCGGAGGCGGCGGATGACTTTTCTCAGTGTTGAGTAGACCGCAGGAACTGCCCCCGCAGCCTCTCGCAGAACGGTACGTGAACCTCTCGATTCATACCGCTCCCATCAGGCAAACGCACCTATCATTCCCGCCCGCCAATGAGCGAACAAGTTGGGGTATTGATCTGCAATCTTCTCCAGAAACAGCATTGCTTTTATCTTATGCTGGCGGAGCGGCTTGTACTTTCGCCTTGCCCACCTCACCAGGGTCATGTTTACGTGACGACACATACCGTATAACGCTGAGCGGGTATAGCAACCATAATAGGCTATCCATCCATTGATGATGGGGTTCAGCCATTTTGCTACTTGCCCTAAGCTCAACTCGGTACGGGTTCTGACCCGTAACTTTCTGACCTTTAGCCGCATTGACTTCAGCGCCGCTTTACTCACTGCCGGCGTAAAGTTTACAAACACACTGTTTCTTTTGCGATTCCTACAAAGTCGCCGTCTGAACGTATACCCCAGAAAATCAAAGGATGTATGCTCATGGTGCCCTTTGCGGCTTCCATCTTTACAGTAAACGATCTTGGTTTTCACCGGATGAAGTTCAAGTCCACAGGACTGAAAGCGTTGTTTCAATACTTCCAGCATGTGTTGGGCTTCCGCCTCGCTACGGCAATGCACCAAACCATCATCGGCGTAGCGACACCAAGGTGTATTCGGGTAATGATTTTTCAACCATTTATCGAATACATAGTGCAAAAACAAATTACTGAGCACGGGGCTGACAACCCCGCCCTGTGGAGTGCCTTTGTCCCGACTGACCAACTCCCCATTGGGCATCTGCATCGGCGCCGTTAACCAGCGTTCAATATACAGCCTCACCCACGGCGTACCCGTATGTTTATAGACCGCTTTAAGTAATAAATCGTGCGGTATATTGTCGAACAACCCCTTAATATCAAACTCAAGTACCCAGTCGTAGCGCCAACAACGCTCCCGCGTGACGCCCACCGCATCCAATGCTGATTTATTCGGCCTGTAGCCATAAGAATCAGGTAAAAAGTGCGGCTCAACTTGGGGTTCAAACTCCAGTTTGACTACCATCTGGGCGATACGATCACTCACGGTGGGGATGCCCAAAAGTCGTTCGCCGCCTGCTTTCTTCGGTATGGCTACCGCTTTCACAGGCGGTGGGAAATAGCTGCCTGACGACAGCCGATTCCATAGCGTGTAAAGATTATCTGTCAGATTTCCTTCATAATCCGACAGTGATTGCTTATCAACTCCCGCGGCACCCGCATTGGCTTTCACCAATTCAAATGCACGCATAACCTGCCATTTCGAAATGACAAATGGCTTTGCCTCGCTCACATCATCCTCCTGCCGTTAGACAGTTGTGATATCAACACAGGCTGCCTGATGTTGCCCCTTCGCTCCACGTTCATTACAAACGCTTCCTCGCTACTACGAGCAACTCCGCCCCAGTATCATGCATCGGTACTCTCATACTCATAAATTTAGTTATTTGCATTTCTCCCTTAACATCATGATGACTGGTTCCCACAGTTCCCATTGAAAGCCCAGTACAGAGTCACGCCTACTATACGCCGGACACCGCCTGCACAGCCTTCGGATTCGCTTGCAGACTCATCCCAAGAGTCTTGGACGCCCTTGGTTTTGATGTCTAGTCTCTGAATAACGACGCGTCAACATAGGTTCGGTTTAACTCGTCTCTCTATACCATACCTGCTAATTCAAAATTAGCTTTTCCTCAACGCTCACTACCGGCACTCTTAATGCCAGCAGCTTGAGGTGGTTTAAAGCCAGTTTCCGACAACAGACTTTGATGGGCCTACCATCATCTTCCAATGAGCTTATACACATCTGACCTCAATTTCCGTATAGCGTCAGCTTGTGTGCCTGTGGCACACTCCAAGATTTTCAGCGAGTGATGTTAAACCTAAAAACCCAAATTCAACACAGTGATACAATGATAATAGAGGATTACCAGTGCAACGCCTCAAGCAGGAGAATATTGTCCTTTGATGTTATAAGCCATTTTTCCACAACTCACCTGACTATTCGTGTCAGAAAGTGCTTTTTATACTTTCAGGTAATTAATAAATCGAGATTAATTAAAAAATATGACTGTGTGATGAAACAAGGAGGCCGGTGTACAAAAAGCGACCATCCAGAAATGCTATAAATACAGATTATAGGCGTTAACAATTTTGTCAATTTGGCATTATACTGCAATAAAAATGGCACAAAATTAGAAAGTTTATATAAGCTCATTAATTTGACAGTCATTATTCAGATCCTTTCTGTAAGAGGGGCTTCTAAGCACGAAAATCGCGGCTAAAACCACTCCAGCAACATTTACGTCTGAAAATACTTTTGTTCATCAGTTTCGTTTGCAGGTGATACAGCATGTCTACACCAAGATATTTTCCTCCCGAGCTAATCCAGAAACTGGATGGGCTGCCCGAATTAGCCCTGGACTGTAATTATTCCTGGAGCCATCGTGCCGATGAAATCTGGCACGAACTGGATAGTAATTTATACCAGCAAACGCGTAATCCCTGGCTGGTATTACAGGCGGCTTCCGGCTCCCGTCTTGAAGAACTGGCAAACAATGAGACTTTTTGCCGCAAACTGCAGAGCATTGTTTCAGCACAGCGGCAATCCCTCGCTGAAAAGCGCTGGTTTCAGATGGAACTTGAGCAGACCACTCATCTGCAGCAAGTTGCCTATTTCAGTATGGAATTCGGACTCAGCGAAGCCTTGCCTATGTATTCCGGTGGTCTGGGTTTACTTGCAGGCGATCACCTGAAAGCATCGAACAATCTGGGACTGCCCTTGATTGGCGTTGGCCTGCTCTACCAAAACGGCTATTTCCGTCAAGCCTTTGATAATGATGGCAATCAAATCGCGCTTTATCCTTCCTGCGATACCGGCGACTTGCCGGTTTGTCCGGTACGCAATGGTAAAGGTGAATGGCTGCGTATACAGTTACATACTCCTGAAGAATTATGGGTCAGAGTCTGGCAGGCGCAAATTGGCCGCATCAAACTTTATTTACTGGATACCAATGATCCTGTCAATCATCCGGTCGATCGCTGCATTACTACCAAGTTATACAGCGGCGACCTGGAACATCGTTTGTCGCAGGAAATTTTGCTGGGCATAGGCGGCTGGCGGGTATTGCGGGCGATGGGTATAACGCCTGATGTCTGCCATCTCAATGAAGGCCATGCGGCATTTTTAGTGCTGGAACGCGCCCGGGATTTAATGTCTGAAAATAATCTGGATTTTCAAACCGCCTTAACCGTCAGCCGAGCGGGCAATCTGTTTACCACGCATACACCGGTTGAGGCTGGCTTTGACCGGTTTAGCCCGCAACTGATTCGAAACTATCTTGGACTTTATGCTCAAAAATTGGGTATAGATATTGAATCATTGCTGGATCTTGGAAGAAATCCCTATGCAAAAAATGCAGATTCATCCTTCTATATGGCCTATCTTGCCATACATGGCAGCGCTACCATAAATGGCGTAAGTCGTTTGCACGGCAAAGTAAGTCGGGGTATTTTCAGCCCGCTGTTTCCCAACTGGTCAAAATATGAAATACCCGTCTCTCATGTCACCAATGGCGTCCATGTCCCCGCCTGGGATTCGATGGAAGCAGATGAACTCTGGACCAAGCTATGCGGAAAAAACCGCTGGTTTTGTGAGCATGGCAACCTGCCTGAACAATTTAACCGGGTCACTGATGAAGAGCTGTGGAACCTGCGCGCCAAAAATCGTACCCGACTGGTTAAATTTGTCAGGGATGAATATGCCCGAGAGCTGAATGTAAACACTAATATCCCGGAAGCCGAACAGCAAGCCCGGGTATTGCGACTATTTGATCCTAATGTAATGACCATCGGCTTTGCCCGCCGATTTGTAACTTACAAACGACCCAATTTGCTTTTAACTGACCCGGACCGACTGGCCGCCATACTGACCAATCCTGACCGGCCTGTACAACTGGTCGTTTCGGGCAAAGCCCATCCTGCCGATTTGCCTGGCCAGGCGCTTATCAAAGCCTGGCATCATTTTATGCGTCGGCCTGAAATCCGGGAACGCGCTATTTTTCTGAGTGACTATGACATGATCACCGCTGAATATCTGGTGCAAGGTGTCGATCTTTGGATTAATACCCCACTCAGACCTTGGGAAGCCTGCGGAACCAGTGGCATGAAAATCCTGGTTAATGGCGGCTTGAATCTGTCCGAATTGGATGGCTGGTGGGCTGAAGCCTATCGTCCGGAAGTCGGCTGGTCACTGAATGGACTGGAATCCCAACATGCCGATCGTGAACAGGCTGAAATACTGTATCAACGCCTGCAAAACGAAATCGTGCCAACCTTTTATAACCGCGATCAAACTGGTATTCCCAGACGCTGGCTGGCCATTATGCGCGAGAGCATGGCAACATTGACGCCTTATTTCTCGGCTAACCGAATGGTGCGCGAATATACCAGCCGTTTTTATTTGCCTCTGGCAGCCAGTTATCATAAACGTGTCAAAGACCACGCCGGATTAGGTCATAACCTGGTCAACTGGTTAAAATTTATCGATGACTTCTGGCCCAAAATTCATGTCGATAACGTGGTGACAGAGACCCTGGATAATCAGTACCTTTTCAGAATGCATGTTTATCTAGGTGAATTAACCGCTGAGGATGTCTGTGTTGAGCTGTTTGCAGAAGTTCCGGAGCAAGATACATTCAGTATTGTGCCCATGCAGACAGAACAAGCACTGGCAGGTGCAGTCAATGGCTTTATTTACAGCACCCGTATCCCGGCAACAAGACCCATCGCTGATTACACACCGCGCATCAGACCCTATCATCCTGACTGTCTGGTACCGCTGGAAACAACGCATATTTTCTGGGTTAATATACACGGATAGCGAAAGCCCTGATTTATTATATTCAGGGCAAGGAATCAAGCTCTTGCCAAACGGATGGTTTTGATGAAAAATCCGTTTAAACAACAACATCAAATGAGGAAGTTATCATGACCGAGTCCCGCTGGAACCCTGAAAAACCTCTGGTTATTACCGCCATTTGATGATTAATCTGGTTTTATCCCCTATGTCCAAACAGGTGGGAGCGATTTATCCGCTTTATTTTACCCTGTCCGTGGCTCTTAGCTTGCTCTGTATTGGCGGATTATGGCTTTTAAAACGCTGGGCGGCACTCGCTTACGGGGCAGTATTAATTTGTAATCAGATCGTATTGCTGGTGATGGGGTACTGGGAGTTGTCGGCAGCGATAATTCCTGCGGTGATAATTGTGTTGATGATTAAGCATCTTGACAAAATGTCCTAGTTTTATTCTTTTTTAAATTTGTGGATTCAAATTAAGCATGCTACCCAGAAAAATGTCGATGGTTCTGCGAAAAATCTTACAGATTTTGACTCCGATCTTTGGAAAACTCTCTCAAATTGGAGCAAGGTCATCACTGATAAGGGGGCGATTGATATTTTTAATAGAAAAGCCGGGATAAGATGGGAGAATAAATTTCGATCTGAATATAGACGGCCAAATACTAGCAATTATCTAGCAATAATAATGATATAGCCTTGTAAATACTTGATGAGTTACGCATAGATAGACTCAATATTGGTTCACAACAAATGGAAACAGATTTTAGTAATGGTAAATATTACTATTTGTCAGATAAACCGGAAATAGGTTGGCAACATGATTGGGAAAGCAAATATAAATGAACGGAAAGCTTTACAATAATCTTGGCATTTGGTTATAGGAGGGCTTAAATCATGTTCATCTAGTGGAAGAGTTTACGAATAGGAACGCATTAATTCCTTGCTCCTGTCCAAGCAAAACGAGATAATTTCGCCCCACCTTTTTAATCAGTGTATTACAAGCCTTTCTGGTATGTCTGAAACCCGGACAGGGTTGTTATGCAGCGGTGTCACTTGGCCGGTTTCCCGATATTTTTTATAGTCGGCGAGCACTTGGGCGTGATCGAATGCCAAAAGCTCGGGTAATTCATTCAGTCTGAACAGGCGGCAATTTTTCGCATCATCTGCGGCCACTGGCGTACCCGCCGCCTCGGCTACATAAACCGCCGTCACCGTATGCCCACGGGCGTCTCGGGATGGGTCGGAATAGATTCCAAGCAAGGCTATCAGACGCACATCAAGATTTACTTCTTCTTGGGCCTCGCGCACGGCGGCCTGTTCCACGATTTCGCCCAGATCGACAAAGCCGCCGGGAATCGCCCAGCCATAAGGAGGATTGGCGCGCTCAATTAATACTATGGGACGGTCAGGGAAATCTATCAGCTCAATAATGATATCGGCAGCGAGCAAGGGGGTAATAGGTTTAGGCATAGCATCCTCTGGAATATGGAACGTAGCAATTCAAACCACAGAATTAACAGATAGCACCCTTTTCTATATTAATCCTGATCATGAACATGTTTTTTAGTAAGCAAGTCCATTGTAACCGATACCAATAGCCCAAACACGATCACGATGGTATTTCCCGAAAATCCGGCCTTAATCAACAATTAACGCCTTATCCTTAAGCTTACTCACCTTGAATTAATATTAGTCGAACTCATGGAGGTTGTATATATTGCCCTAGCTTAAGCTACTATCCAGTTCATCTATCAATGAACGTTGACTTCCAGCGCATCTTTATGGGCAATGGCCGATTCAGCCTTGTGCCACTTTACGAGTTCCATAGTTCCATTCGCGTGTTCCACTATGGCAGTGCAACTTTCCACGAAATCTCCCGTATTGATATATAAAAATCCATCAATGTCCTTAATTTCAGCGTGGTGTATATGCCCGCAAATAACGCCATTCAGGCCCTGATCTTTAAGGGTGCTGACGATGCTCTCTTCATAGTCGGAAATAAACTGAACCACATTCTTGACTTTGAACTTGACATAGGCGGCAAGG
>NQJI01000055.1 GCA_002256705.1 Methylococcaceae bacterium NSM2-1 | reverse complement strand
ACTGCTCTATTGAAACCCAAATCGAACGCATACGGAAGCGTGATAATATGTCTATAGAAAGAATACTATCCATTATTGACAGTCAAGTATCACCTGCCTTCAGAAAAGCACAAGCCAATGATCTCATCGATAACTCGGAAACCAACGATAGACTTGCAGAAGAGGTAAAAAAACTGCACAATTTCTACCTTTCATTAAGCACTTGCCGGAATAAACTTGTCTGTGAATAACATTATTACTTATGAATTTCCACTCAATGAACGAATCCGTGTTTTCATAAGACTCGAACAACTATTTCAACAATTTATGCATTTTTCAGCGGGAGAGACCGTTGCCGACAAACGCGCTGCAATTACCGTCCTGCTTGATATCATGTCGATTTTCAGACGCAACGATCTAAAATCGGAAATTTTGAAAGAACTTGACCGTCATGTAACAATACTTAACAAAATTGCCAACAGCCAGGGTGTTGATACGGAATTGCTGGATAACATCCTTGATCAACTCGCTCAAATCAGCAAAAAACTCTATGCTGTCAACGGAAAAATCGGCATCAATATCATGGAGAGTGATTTATTCCAAAGCATTGCCCAGCGCAGCTCCATCCCCGGTGGCACCTGTTCTTTTGATTTGCCTGAATACCATTATTGGCTGGAACAGGATGAATCCATTCGTTTAAAGGATCTGCAACACTGGAGCAGTCCATTCAATGACATTCACACAGCAATTGATCTTATTCTTAATTTTATACGCAACAGCCGGCCAGCCAATCAGGAAGTCGCTGTTGCGGGTTTTTTCCAGATTTCTCTGGATCGAAGCCAACCGTTTCAACTTATCAAGGTAAGCCTGGATAAGTCACTGCCCTGCTTTGCCGAAATCAGTGGCGGCAAACACCGTTGCACCATCCGGTTTATGGAGCCATCTGCTGATGACAAACGCCCGGCACAAAGCACTGATGATATTCCATTTACTTTAACCTGCTGTTTATTCTAATGTCATCACCCGTCAAACCACACATTGTAAAATGTCCTACTTGTAAACGACCTGTTCCCTGGACACCTGAACAGGAATTTAAACCTTTTTGCTCTGAACGTTGTAAATTAATAGACTTGGGCGAATGGGTAATGGAGGAAAAAAGGATTCCCGGGGAATCTGTGGAGTTGGATATCGATGGCGATGAGGATTCCTTTTTTCAATGAAGCCGCGCAGGTTATGAAAACGGCTTTATCATTTGCCTGCCAATTACGGATGAAACGGCGGGTAGTCAAGCGTAGCCCACTCTAGCTAGCTTTTTCAGTCGAGTCGGCTTGCCTATTGTTTGGCCAACCAACATTCATGTTTCCTTGATTTGCCGTGTTAACGACAAAACTGTTAACCCGCAATCCGAAAATACTGGGATTCACTTTGTTCAATCCAGCTTACGAGTTTAATGTCCGATACCCCATTATCTGAATAATCATGGTCAATAAGGAAATTTTTCAGGTTAATATTGGCAGTCATAATCAGGTGTAATCAATCTTAACCAGGACTAAAATAAACTCTAACTCTAACATCATCACACAAACTCAATTCTAAACAATGACAAATCATTACCCTATCGGCCCAGTCATGCTGGATGTCGAAGGCTTAACCCTGGCACAGCATGAACAAGAGAAGATAAACCATCCCAACACCGGAGCGGTTATTCTTTTTTCACGTAACTACCAAAACCCTGAACAGGTTACCGAGCTGATTAACAGCATCCGTGCGGCGCGTAATGGCGATATTCTGATTGCAGTGGATCAGGAAGGCGGCAGAGTGCAACGCTTTCAAAACGGTTTTACGCGCTTGCCGCCTGCGTCCAGCTATGTTCATACCCCGGAACTAGCAGAATCCGCAGGTTGGTTGATGGCTGCGGAATTATTGGCAGTCGGTGTTGATTTCAGTTTCGCGCCGGTACTGGATATTGATTGCGGTGTTAGCCAAATTATCGGTAATCGCTCATTTTCAACCGATCCTGAACTGGCAGCACACCTTGCAAGTTTATTTAGAAAAGGCATGAATGCCGCGGGCATGGCAGCCACCGGCAAACACTTTCCCGGACATGGCGCGGTGGCGCTGGATTCACACCTGACCTTGCCCATAGACGAACGAGACCTGGACAGTATTCGGACAAAAGACCTGCTGCCCTTTAAAAAGCTGATAAAAGAAGGTCTGGAAGGCATTATGCCAGCACATGTAGTTTATCCAAACATCGATCCTAATCCTGCGGGTTTTTCACCTTTCTGGATACAACAGATTCTGCGTCAGGAATTAAATTTTAACGGCACGGTATTCAGTGACGATTTGAGCATGGCAGGTGCCGCATCAGTGGGGGATTTTCCTGAACGCGCCAGACTGGCGCAACAAGCCGGTTGTGATATGTTGTTAGTCTGTAATAATCCGGTTGCTGCTGAAAAGGTTCTTGAGGCGTTGCCCATCACGCTAGTCCCCATCAGAGAACAGCGACTTCAGCGAATGCAAGGCAAGCCAGATAAATCGCAAACAAACATGAACACCGAAAAACGGCTACAAATCTCCAATCTTATCAACCAATTCACTCAAAACCATGCTTAAAGAAATCAAGCACATTCAGGCAACTGCCGATTTGCTCTATAGCGAAAAAGAAGTAGAAGCCGCTCTGGACAAAATGGCTGAACAAATCAACGTTTTGTTGGCTGATCGTAACCCGTTATTACTCTGTGTCATGAATGGCGGCATAGTCGTTGCAGGTAAATTGATAACCCGCTTAAACATCCCGATGACCTTAGACGCCATTAACGCGAGTCGCTATCAAAACCAGATCTCGGGCGGCAGCATTGAATGGATCCTTAAACCCGGAACAACCCTTAAAGACAGGACAGTGCTGATCATTGATGATGTATTGGATGAAGGCATTACCCTGGCTGCAATCATCCAATATTGCCTGGATCAAGGTGCAACATCCGTTTATAGCGCCGTATTAGCGGATAAAATCCTGGACCATGAAAAACCTGTAACCGCTGATTTTATTGGACTGGAAGTAGCAAACCGCTATTTGTTTGGCTACGGCATGGACTACAAAGGTTATTTACGCAACGCATCCGGCATTTATGCCTGCAAAGAATACGACAAGGAAACAATATCATGACCAAGCTTGCGATTATTGGCGGCACCGGCCTCACCCAACTCAGAGATTTAATCATCATCAAACGGGACAAACTCTCTACACCTTATGGCTCGCCTTCAGCTGACTTCATTACCGGTGAGCTTAACCAAAAAGAAGTCATATTTCTGGCCAGACATGGGTGTCCCCACACTATTGCTCCACACCAGATAAATTATCGCGCCAATATCTGGGGGCTAAAACAACTGGGTGTTGAACAGATTGTTGCGGTTGCCGCTGTGGGCGGTATTACTGAAGAAATGGTTCCTGCGCACATTGCGATTCCCGATCAGATTATTGATTACAGCCATGGCCGTAGACACACTTTTTTTGAAGATGAAAATTATCCCGTCACACATATAGATTTTACCTATCCTTATAGTCAAAAACTGCGTTCCGCTTTAATCAGCGCCGCCGCCAAAGCCAATATCAACATCAGTCCGATAGGTACTTATGGCTGTACCCAGGGTCCTCGTCTGGAAACTGCTGCAGAAATCAAACGCATGGAAAAAGACGGTTGTGATTTGGTGGGAATGACGGGTATGCCGGAAGCCGCCCTGGCTAAAGAACTCGCTATGGATTATGCCGCCATTTCTGTGATTGCCAACTGGGCCGCAGGCAAATCAGCCGGAGAAATCACCATGACTGAAATTGAACAGCATCTCCATGTAGGCATGGTAAATATAGCTGAATTACTTAAGAGTTTTATAGCTCTGGTGTAGGTAGGTTTGGTCTTCTTATAGTTTTTGTTATTGTTGGTGACTTGTGTTATCAATCCTTTATAATCGCATAAGCAAGTATTCATAAAGATCAGGCTAAGGAAATAAAATGAAACAATTTATTCAGGATCTCGCAGAAACAAATCGCTATCAGGCAACGCATTTGTTGCACATTTTAAGGGGAGTTCAATCACGCTTTCATTACATTCCGGAACAAGCGATAGAACAGATAGCAGAGTTGTTAAAAATATCCCGCACCCAAATTATCGGCGTCATTGAATTCTATAGCTTTTTCCACCTCAAGCCTCGTGGACAGTACGAACTTTTAATTAGTGATTCCATAACCGATCACATGTTAGGCAAGCAAAGTCTGATTAATTATTTGTCTGAAAAATTGACTGTGGCCGTTGGTGAAGTCCGGCAAGATGGCGTAGTGAGTCTGGATAATACCTCCTGCACCGGCATGTGTGATCAAGGTCCTGCTGGTTTGGTTAATGGATATGCCTTAACTCGGCTGGATCGTACTCGAATTGACCAAATTACCGATTTGATTAATCAACAAAAACCACTGGACCAATGGCCTGGCGAATTATTTCAGGTGGAAGATAATATCATCGAGCCGGGTTTATTGTTAAGTCAGTCGATAAATCAAGGTTCTGCACTGCAATCAGCGTTTAAACGAGGCCTTAAAGAAACCTTAATAGAGCTTGATAAATCAGGCTTGCGCGGTCGCGGTGGCGCTGGCTTTAAAACGGCAACAAAATGGAAATTCTGCTCAGAAGAACAGGGAAATCAGCGTTATGTCATTTGTAATGCTGATGAAGGTGAACCAGGTACTTTTAAAGACAGAGTGCTATTAAACTCTTATGCGCATCGGGTATTTGAAGGCATGACCTTATGTGCCGCGATTATCGGCGCTCAGCAAGGCTTTTTGTATTTGCGTGGCGAATATCTGCATCTTTACGACAAGCTGCAAAGTGTGCTGGATGAGCGTCGGCAGGCCGGTTTTTTGGGTAACAATATTCTAAAGGAAGGATTGAATTTTGATATTGAAATCTGTCTGGGGGCGGGTGCTTATATATGCGGTGAAGAATCTGCATTAATAGAATCGCTGGAAGGAAAAATGGGCATTCCCCGTAATCGTCCACCTTATCCTGTAACGCAGGGGTATTTAGGCAAACCCACAGTCGTTAATAACGTTGAAACCTTTATTGCAGCGGCGAGTATTGCTGTAAAAGGGGGCGACTGGTTTGCCAACGTCGGCACGGAAAAATCAAAAGGCACCAAAATACTGAGCATTTGCGGTGACTGTTCTCGCCCCGGAATTTACGAATATCCTTTTGGCACATCCATCCAGTCTGTCCTGAATGATTGCGGGGCAAGGGATGTGCTGGGTATTCAAATAGGCGGACCATCAGGCACGTTTATTTCTAATAAGGAATTTGACCGTAAACTGGCTTTTGAAGACTTAGCCACAGGCGGTTCTTTTATTGTGTTCAATAACAGCCGAAATATCCTGGATATTGTTAACAATTTCACCCATTTTTTTGCTCACGAAAGCTGCGGCTTCTGTACACCCTGCCGCGTTGGCACAGCGTTATTGAAAAAACAGCTAGATAAAATTGTTGAAGGTCATGGCTCGGCAGGTGATGTGGTCGCACTTGAAGAACTCTGTCAGCTGATTAAAACCCAAAGCCACTGCGGCTTGGGGCAGACTGCCGCTAATCCCGTGTTAACAACTTTGGAACGCTATCCCGAGTTGTACCAAAGTCAGTTAAAAAATATCAGTTATGAACCGGGTTTTGATCTGGATGGCGCGCTGGAAACAGCCCGACGATTGGCAAAACGTAATGATGCGGGTGCGCATTTGGCTCAGGTGGAGGAATAATCATGAGTAAAACAATCACTATTGATGGAAACACCATCCCTTTTGAAGACGGACAGACCATCATGGAAGCAGCAACAGCGGCCGGTGTTTATATTCCCCATTTATGCCATCATCCGGAATTCACTCCTCATGGCAGTTGCAAGCTGTGTACGGTAAAAGTGAACGGGCGCATCTGTTCGGCCTGCACCTTCCCGGCAATGGAAGGACAGGATGTGCTTAATAACACCAAAGAATTAACAGATGACCGGCAGCTTATTACTCAAATGCTGTTTGTTGAAGGCAATCATTTGTGTCCAGGATGTGAAAAAACCGGTAACTGTCAATTGCAGGCAGTCGCCTATCATTTGAATATGCTCGACAACCACTTCCCGCATTTTTATCCCAACCGGGAAATGGACGCCTCTCATGAAGATGTCTTGATTGATCATAATCGCTGCATTTTTTGTACGCTGTGCGTCAGAGCAAGTCAGCAAAAAGATGGCAAGGATGTGTTTGCCATCAGCGGGCGCGGCATTAATAAGCATCTGATTTTTAACTCACAAAGCGGGCTGTTAAAAGATACGGATTTGGATGCCACAGATCAGGCCGCGCAAATTTGTCCAACCGGCGCGATCCTGATTAAACGCACCGGTTATCAGGTGCCGATTGGTGAGCGTATTTACGATCATAAACAAATCGATCAAGTGAGCCTAGAAACGGAGCATCATCAGCATGACAAATAAAATTAGAGTAGCAACCACGTCGCTGGCGGGTTGCTTTGGTTGTCACATGTCATTTCTTGATATTGATGAGCGCATGTTGCAGTTGGTTGAAGTCGTTGAATTTGGCCGCTCTCCCATTAACGATATAGAGCACTGCACAGACTGCGACATCGGTTTGATTGAAGGTGGCGTGTGTAATTCCGAAAACGTGCATGTGTTACGTGAATTTCGAAAAAACTGCAAAATCCTGGTCGCAGTAGGCGCTTGCGCCATTAACGGCGGTTTGCCGGCAATGCGTAATTTCATCCCTCTGGAAGAATGCCTTAATGAAGCTTATATAAATGGCATAGGCGTTGAAAATGCACAAATCCCCAGCGACCCGGAGCTGCCATTGTTGCTGGACAAAGTCCGTCCAATTCATGAAGTCGTGAAAATTGATTATTTTTTACCCGGCTGTCCGCCTTCAGCGGATGTGTTCTGGAAATTTCTGACCGATTTGATAGATGGACGTGAGCCTTCATTGCCTTATGAACTGGTTCACTATGATTGACTTATCAATGAATGTAGAAGAGATGGAAATCAAGGATAATTGCTGAAACTATTTCGTTGCCAGTCAGAGAACGGGCATTGATTGAAGACTCTTTCTTCTTCAAAGTTTAAATACATCGAGATTCGGCAACTGAAATTAGGCATGGTTATAGCAGATTCTGAATTCGTGTACTTTATTGAATCAAGCCTGATTTAGAGTTTGTAGATTAATGCATTTACCCGAATTTTCAAAAATGATAATGATGTAAAATGTATTCCATGCACCCTACAACTATTTATGGCAGAACTTATTTTAGAATCACTCATTAAATGCCCAGAATGTGGCTTTGAAAAACAAGAGATCATGCCAACGGATGCCTGCATATATTTTTACCAATGTACCCGTTGCCAGGCATTACTAAAGCCTAAACAGGGTGATTGTTGTGTTTTTTGTTCTTATGGAACAGCCGCTTGCCCTCCGATACAAGCTGGACATAATTGTTGTTCCAACTAACTATAGAGAATTATCATGTACGAACATTTAGAAACAGCCGAAAACAGAGAAAACCTGAAACGCGTCGTCGTTGATCCTGTCTCTCGCGTCGAAGGCCATGGCAAGGTCACTTTATTGCTGGACGCGGACAATAAAGTTCAGCAAGCCAGACTGCATATCGTTGAATTTCGAGGCTTTGAGCGCTTTATTCAAGGCCGGCCGTATTGGGAGTTGCCGGTTCTAGTGCAGCGTTTATGCGGCATTTGTCCCGTAAGCCATCATTTAGCCGCTGCAAAAGCCATAGACCAATTGGTAGGTGTTGACCCCCAAAACCTCCCCGTGTCAGCCGATAAATTGAGACGCTTGCTCCACTTTGGACAATTGTTCCAATCCCACGCCCTGCATTTTTTTCATTTGTCCAGCCCTGATTTATTGTTTGGTTTTGAAAGCGATATAGCCAAGCGCTCTGTTATTGCCGTACTGGGTGAATATCCCGACCTTGGCGT
>NQJI01000054.1 GCA_002256705.1 Methylococcaceae bacterium NSM2-1 | reverse complement strand
GCTTTTGATTCTAATGCCGGTAACACCCATGTCGTCACCAAGTACTTCATCGAGATTGGAGTTCCATTCAATAACGACATTAGCATTTTGTGATTTTTCAATCAGTTTATTAGAGAGGATTTTCTCAGAACGGAATTTGTCACGGCGATGAACCACAGTCACTTTTGAGGCGATATTTGCTAAATAGAGGGCTTCTTCGACCGCTGTATTGCCACCGCCAATCACTGCTACGGGTTTATTACGGTAGAAAAAGCCGTCACAGGTCGCACATGCCGAAACGCCTTTGCCTTTATACGTTTCTTCAGACTCCATGCCTAGATAGCGTGCTGAAGCCCCAGTCGCAATAATCAGTGCATCACAGGTGTAAGTGCCTGAGTCACCTGTCAGGGTGAAGGGGCGAACAGATAAATCAGCGGTATGGATATGGTCGAAAATAATCTCGGTTTCAAATCGTTCAGCGTGCAGGCGCATTCTTTCCATGAGAGCCGGCCCTTGCAAACCTTCAACATCACCGGGCCAGTTATCGACTTCTGTGGTGGTGGTTAATTGCCCACCTTGTTGCATACCAGTGATGATCACCGGATTAAGGTTGGCGCGGGCAGCATAAATAGCAGCAGTGTAACCTGCAGGACCAGAGCCAAGAATTAAAAGACGGCAGTGTTTGGAGTCATTCATTAAAAAACCTCTAATAAGGACAAATGTGAGAATTATGCAGGTGAAACCGTGTTTCGTAAATGTTATTGTGCGTGAGCTATCTTTGTATCTCCAAAAACGAGCTGGATTTTTTTGTGACCAATATTAATGTAGAATGTGCAATTATTGATCTATAATCCTGTTTTATTAGTACTAATAAATGTCGAGTCATATTTTATGTCTGCTGTAATGGAAGAAAAAACGTTTCGGGGTTTACGCGAAATTGCGGTCTTGGGCTTTTTTGCGGTTGCACTGTTTCTTTTAATTTCCCTGGTTACTTTTAGTAAGGAGGATGCTGGCTGGACTCACAGCGGTGCGGTGCAGTCCGTGACTAATGCATGCGGTGTTTTTGGTGCTTGGCTCGCTGATTTTACTCTCAGTTTTTTTGGTTTAATCGCGTATTTGTTTCCGGTCATTATCTCCTGGCATGGTTATCTCTTATATGGAAAGGCTAGACCAAGACAACAAAAAATGACGATTGCTTTACAGTGGTTAGGCTCGATAGCAACCATTGTTTCTGGCGCCGCATTATTATATTTATATGTGTTAAGAGTGGGAGTAGAGCTGCCGGGCAGCACAGGAGGCATTTTGGGCCAGGAAACAGGCGATGCTGTACTGATTTTATTCGGTAATTCAGGAGCTACCTTATTTTTAATAGTTCTGTTGTTGTCCGGAATTACACTAGCTACCGAGCTGTCCTGGGTAGCCTTTATTGATCTTATTGGCAAATATACCGTATTTGTATGTCGTATTGTTGGTCACACTGTTACCAATTTATGGCAAGAGCGTTCGAATAATTCTGTTCAATCCTTTGAGGATATTTCTGAAAAGCCTGAGACAAGGAGCAAGTCCAGTGTAAAAGCTGTAGCTAATGTTAAAGCAGTTTCCAGTGTCGAAAAAGACGTGGTGCAGATGGAAAAAAACAGCAAGCAGCTGCAAAAACAACCAACCCCTAAATATAATCTAAGCGAAGGCATATTGCCTTCTTTAGCTTTGCTGGATGAAAGAGATAATCGGGTTATCGGTTATTCGCAAGCTGATTTGGAGGAAATGTCACGGCTGGTAGAAGATATTCTTGCCGATTTTAACGTCGCAGTGGCTGTTGTGGGCTTTCATCCTGGCCCTGTTATTACCCGTTTTGAATTGCAGCCTGCAGCCGGCGTAAAAGTCAGTCGCATTAGCAGTTTATCCAAAGACTTGGCGAGGGCTTTGTCGGTTACCAGCGTGCGTATTGTTGAAATTATCCCGGGTAAATCGGTAGTCGGTCTTGAAATTCCCAACAGGGAACGGGAAATGGTGACACTGCGCGAATTATTGGTATCTCCCGTATTTGAAAAGGCGAAATCCTTGCTAACACTGGCGATGGGCAAGGATATTTCCGGTGCGCCTTTGGTGGCTGATCTGGGTAAAATGCCTCATGCCCTGGTTGCCGGTACTACCGGTTCAGGGAAATCAGTTGCTATCAATACCATGATCCTCAGCTTGCTCTATAAAGCCACGCCCGAGCAAGTGCGATTGATTATGATAGACCCTAAAATGCTGGAATTATCGGTTTATGAAGGCATACCGCATTTATTAACACCCGTTGTTACCGACATGAAGGAAGCCAGCAATGCCTTGCGCTGGGCGGTTGCTGAAATGGAAAGACGTTACAAATTAATGTCCAAAATGGGAGTCAGAAACATTGCCGGTTATAATCATTTGATTGATGAAGCGGCAGCAAGAGGCGAGACCATCAGAGATCCCATGTTTCAACTGCTAAATCCGCTGGAAGAAGGTGAAGATTTCCCCGTCCTGAATAAATTACCCAGCATTGTCATAGTCATTGACGAATTAGCCGACATGATGATGATTGTCGGTAAAAAGGTTGAAGAATTAATTGCCCGTTTAGCGCAAAAAGCCAGAGCAGCGGGTATTCATTTGATTTTGGCAACGCAACGCCCGTCGGTTGATGTACTGACCGGACTGATTAAAGCCAACGTGCCGACTCGTATTTCCTTTCAGGTTTCATCACGCATTGATTCACGCACCATTCTTGATCAAGGCGGCGCGGAAACGTTGTTAGGCAATGGTGACATGTTGTTTTTGCCTTCTGGCACCAGTATTCCGATCCGTGCTCATGGCGCCTTTGTCGATGACCATGAAGTGCATCGCGTAGTTGAGTTTTTAAAACAAACCGCGCCCCCCGATTATCTGGAAGATATTACCCGGGAATCCTCTGACTACAATGATGGCTACAGTATGAACGGTGACAGTAGCAGCAATTCAGAGACCGATGCTTTATATGATGAAGCCGTACAGTTTGTTACCGAATCCCGCAAAGCCTCGATATCCAGTGTCCAGCGGCGTTTTAAAGTGGGTTATAACCGTGCCGCCACGATGATTGAAGATATGGAAGCCGCGGGTATTGTGAGTGCGGCGGAGTCTAATGGCTCAAGAGTTGTGCTTGCACCGCCGCCAGTGAAGGATTAATAGTGAGCTATGTAACAATCGGTATTGTCATTGTCGCTATTTCGGCTCTGGGCGGTGTATTTTTCATCAAACGAAATTCCTCGCAGCAGCCTAAACAAGTGAAGGCAGTTCTCTTTGGGCTTTATTTTTGGGGGTTGATTTTTTTACAGCTGATTTTTTTTGGGTTGGGTTATTATCTGATTAAAAAATGAAATCTGCAGGTCGGGTTACGACCGCATGGGCAGATAGTTGCTCCTGCAATACTTGCATTCTCCACATCCATGTGGATTATGCCGGAGATATGACACCAAGGATACAGGAGCAGCGTAGCGATGTGCCGAGCGATAGAGAAACCTGGCTTTTTTATTCCTCTGTAACCTTCTGATAATAAAAATTAATTTTTTAAATCCTTTTTTGGATTAATAGCTAAATTTATAATGAATAACAATTTAGCCCGTTAATCCTGAGCAAAATGTTGGTTCGGGGAAACTTCTGGCCAGTAAGGCGACACCCCGTCAACTGCCTTAAAACGGTCATAACAACTTATTCAAACAACACTATAATCGCAAGGTTATATTCATCTAATCAACTTTGGGGCAAAACATGACTGAAAAATATATCTATTCATTTCAAAAAGGCGACGGAAAAAATAAAGTACTCCTGGGAGGAAAAGGTGCCAATCTGTGCGAAATGACTCAGATAGGACTTAACGTACCGCCGGGATTTGTCATCACTACCAAAGCCTGTCTGGATTATCTTGAAAACCATCAATTACCCGAAGGTTTACTGGAAGAAGTTAAAGCCCATATCGCCGAAGTTGAAGCACTCTCAGGTAAACAGTTTGGTGGCAGCCATAACCCATTGCTCGTGTCGGTACGCTCTGGCTCGGCTATCTCAATGCCGGGCATGATGGATACCATTCTGAATTTAGGGTTAAATGCCCAAACCCTGACCGGTCTGATTGAGCAGACTGGCGATGCGCGCTTTGCCTATGATGCCTACCGCCGTTTTATCCAGTTATTCGGTAAGGTTGCATTGGGTATTGATGATGAAAAATTTGACCAGCATTTCGACGCGATCAAAAAACAAGCCGGGATTAAAGCCGATGTGGGTCTGGATGCCGGACATCTGCGCCAAATCAGTGAACTGTTTCTCCAGGTGGTTTTGGAAGAAACCGGCAAGCCTTTTCCTGAAGATGTTTATGAACAACTGGAATTGTCTATTAAAGCGGTATTCAATTCATGGATGGGCAAACGTGCAGTCGATTACCGGCGCGAATTTCATATCACACCGAAAATGGCCAACGGTACTGCCGTTAATGTGGTTGCCATGGTGTTTGGCAATATGGGTAACGATTGCGCAACCGGGGTCGGTTTTACCCGCAATCCTGGTACCGGTGTTAATGAAATGTATGGCGAATACCTGGTTAATGCGCAAGGTGAAGATGTTGTTGCCGGCATTCGCACGCCAAAACCGGTGCAAGAACTGGCCCATGAAATGCCGGATCTCTACAGGCAGTTGGTCGATTTGCGTAACAAACTCGAATCTCATTACAAGGAAGTTCAGGATTACGAATATACCATTGAAGGCGGCATATTGTACTGCCTGCAAACTCGTAACGGTAAAATGAACGCGACTGCAATGGTACGCACATCGGTGGAGATGGTAGCCGAAGGCCTGATCAGCAAGGAACAGGCTTTGTTACGCATCAACCCCGAATTGCTGGAACAGCTGTTACATCCACAACTTGATCCTGAAAATAAAGCCCAGCCTGTGGCTCAAGGTTTGCCTGCTTCGCCGGGTGCCGCTTTCGGTAAATGTGTGTTTGATGCCGATACGGCCGAATTAATGGGGCGTGCCGGAGAGCTGGTAATCTTACTGAGAGAAGAGACAAAACCTGAAGACATTCATGGCTTTTTTGCTGCTCAGGGTATCTTGACCAGTCGCGGCGGTAAAACCTCACATGCTGCAGTGGTTGCCAGAGGCATGGGTAAAGCCTGTATTGCCGGCGCTGAAGACATAAAAATAGATGTGCGTTCACGCCAGGCTATAATTGGCGATCTGCATCTTCGCGAAGGCGATATCATCACCATTGATGGCAGTACCGGACTCATTTATTTAGGCAAAATCGCAACGATTGAACCTTCGTTTTCCGATGAATTAAAAACCTTATTGTCTTGGGCAGATGAATTTGCCGAACTGGAAGTCCATGCCAATGTAGATACGCCGGAACGCGCACGCATGGCACTCAGCTATGGCGCAACGGGTATTGGTCTGTGCCGCACCGAACGCATGTTTAATGCTTCAGACCGCCTCCCTTTAGTGATTGATATGATTCTGGCTGACAGCAAAGAAGCTCGGCAAGAAGCATTGGAAAAATTATTTCCGATTCAGAGAGATGACTTTAAACAGATCTTTGAGGCCATGTCACCTTATCCTGTCACAGTAAGACTACTGGACCCACCAATGCATGAATTCTTGCCCAGTGAGCACCAGCTGGAAGATGAAATTAAAGCCTTGAAACAATATAAAATTATCATTCAGGGACAGCAGGTCACACTGGACACCCTGGGTGTACAGACGACATTATTACCTGCACCGTTCAATCATTTGAATGAGGAAGTCATCAATAAAGCAATTGCTAAAAAGGAATTGATGCTGAAGAAAGTCAAAGAATTGTACGAAGTCAATCCCATGCTGGGGCATCGGGGCGTGCGTCTTGGCATGTCGTATCCGGAAATTTACCAGATGCAAATCCGGTCAATTCTTGAGGCAGCAGCGATCTGTGCTAAACAACGGACGCCGATTTTGCCTGAAATCATGGTGCCTCAGGTTATTACCTTACAGGAATTGATAAAAGTAAAATCCTTCGTTGATCAAATTCAACAAGAAGTCGAAAGTCAGTACGGTATTGCCCTGGAATTTAAATTTGGAACCATGGTGGAAACTGTCAGGGCCTGTACCCGCGCCGGAGAATTGGCTGAAGTGGCCGAATTTTTCTCTTTTGGTACCAATGATTTAACCCAGGCGACCTTCTCATTTTCACGCGAAGATGCGGAAAACAAGTTCCTGCCTCTTTACAACGAAATCGGATTACTTGAAGACAACCCGTTCGAAGTACTTGATGCCAAAGGTGTCGGTCAGTTAATGAAAATGACCGCTGATTCAGGGCGCAAAACCCGGCCCGATATCAAAATAGGCATTTGCGGTGAACAAGGCGGTCATCCGCAATCGATTCGCTTTTGTCATCATATCAAACTGGATTATGTCTCCTGTTCGGCGCCGCGTATACCCATCGCCAGGCTGGCTGCAGCCCATGCGAAATTGCTGGAGGATGACTACAGGATTATTTAACGCGGAGCCAATGGTATTCAGCGTCCCTGTTTATCAATCGCGCCAAATGCCATCACTATTTATCGCGGACCTTTTATTAAATCATAAAGCGTCATTTAGTTTGGGTTAGCGATAGTGTAAACCGTCACCTGTGGCGCTTACGCTATCGCTATTGTACCCTTCGAGCTCAAAATCTACATCCTTCTCTCTGAGGCACACACTCCATCATGCGCCCGTGCCGTACAGGAGGTTTGCCCTCAAACCTTCGGTTCCGCTCTTCCGCGCCAACACGATTGGTAAACGTTGCGGCTGCTTTTCTCGCGCGACATTATCCAGCCATGGCAAATCATTCCAACACCTCTTTACACAAAAACAGCAAAGCGGACAACCTGATTTTGGGTTGAAGACCAGACCATCCTATCTACCGCCGCCGCCCCCATCATCTTGCGGATGATGTTTACCGTGAAACAGAATAAAACGCTAAATCCACTGCAAATATTGTGCTTCGGTAAAAATGCTATAGTGTTTGACGCGGATACGGTCGCGGACTTGATCAAAGAGTTTGGCGGGTGTATGTTTACTTTGCATGAAAAAGTTGTTACCAATAATGAAATATTTTAGTGTTTAACTTGACGGATTTCTGGTGTGGCGTTATAAACGGCGATTGAAAATTGATAAATGTCTTAAAGGGTGTCTGCTTGTAGTTAGACACTGAGGAGTGATTTATGGCCGAAGTACTCTCTGCTGAGAGGATCGATCCGAGCAAGCTCAGTAAGCAACAACGCGAAGAGCTCAGCGAGAAATTGTACCAAATACACCGGGTTGTATTTACTGGCCTCGATGAAAAGGAATTCAATCATTATGTAGTTAACTCGCCTGCGACGGAGACGAGGATATTTCTGTATCGTAACAAACAGAAAGAATTGATTGGTTACTTTGGCGTGCATCGCTTCGAAAAATATGACGAAGAACAGCCGCTTGTCGTTTTTAGGGCTGAAGTAGGATTGCTACCGGGATATCGCCAAAGGGATGCCGATCTCTCTTTCTGGTTGATGGAGGCGACCAAATTCAAATTTCTTAACCCAAGTAAACACGTTTATTTTCTTTATGTGCCCGTGAGCCCAAGCTTTTATGCCATGGTTGCGCGGTACGCTTACAAGGTGTATCCGCGTTACGACCTAAATATCCCTTCCCATTCTCTGAGGCTGATGGTGCATCTTGCTCAACAGTTTGGGTTAAAGCAGGCCGAAGAAAGAAATCCATTGATAAGGAAAGTGGGATGGATAACAAAGACAACGGACCGGGAAAAGGATTATTGGCAGTCGTCCATAAATCCGCACATTCGCTTTTATATTGATACAAATCCAAAGTTCAGTGAGGGTAATGGACTGCTGACGCTAATCCCAGTGACAATCACCAACGCAGTGCTATCACTATTCGGTATTGCGTTTTATACGCTTAAAAAGAAGCTTAGGGTAAACCTTACTAGCACACAAAGCCGCGGCAAGGTGGTTTCCATGCCATTCTTCTTGAGTAGGGTAGTCGGGCATGCGGTTTATGCCCTAAATTTCCA
>NQJI01000053.1 GCA_002256705.1 Methylococcaceae bacterium NSM2-1 | reverse complement strand
ATTGAACAACTTAAAACCATTAATCTATGAATAGCCGTGGTTTCGCTATCGCTCAGAACCAGTCTATTCGATAATTAACAAAACATTTTTAATTATGACGGTTTTTCTTTAGTTCCCATAGGAGCTATCGATGAGATTTTTTGATAATTTTATATGCCAAAACGAAGGCAGCCATTGGCTGTGTAAAAAGGATTTCACTTAATTTTTGAGGCCTACTACATTATCGAACCAGGTGCAGATTTCGAGTTTTCAGATTCAATTAAGCAAGTACATTGTTCTTCTGTCATTTTTTCTTTTATACTTGTTGTCTAATTACATCAAGGATCTATCATGGAAAAACAATTCATTTTACATATGTTGACCACTGCCAAAAACCTCAGCCCATTTGACGTCAACATGGCATTGGATGCGGGCTGGGTTTCTGCGTTGCCTTATACAAATGTCGAAGCCAGCGAAGTTCAGGGACTGGTACAAGATGCCATTTTTTCGCGTAGCGCAAAAAATTTAAAACGAACTGGAATCTTCATTGGCGGCCGAGATACCAAACAGGCAATGGATATGTTGAAAACAGCCAAACGTTCAATGGTTCCGCCTTTTGAAGTGTCTGTTTTTGCTGACCCTAGCGGTGCATTTACAACGGCTGCGGGTATGGTTGCCGCTGTGGAGCATGAGTTAATCACAAAATTCAACACTACGCTGGAAGGAAAAAACATTCTTGCGTTAGGTGGAACCGGGCCCGTGGGTCAAGCGGCGGCGGTTATTGCTGCTCAAGCAGGTGCCAAGGTAAGAATCATAGGCAGGCAATTGGATAAAGCACAACATATTGCTGATATGTGTAGTAATGAATTTGGTGACGGTAAAATTACTATTAGCGCTGGTGCGGATGCAGATAAAGCTGACTTTATGAAAACCGCTGACGTTGTTTTTGCAACCGGCGCTGCGGGTATTGAATTATTGAGTGCGGAACTTATCGCCTCTGCTCCACATCTGAAAGTGGCGGCCGATGTCAATGCTGTGCCGCCAGCAGGTATTGCCGGTGTTGATGCATTTCATAACGGCACAGCTATTGAAGGTTCAAACAGCGGTGCTGTTGGCATAGGTGCTCTGGCTATCGGTAATATAAAATATCAGGCGCAGAATCGCTTGTTAAAAAAAATGATCGAATGCGATAAGCCTGTTTATCTGCATTTTGAACATGCCTTTGAAGTGGCCAGGGAGTATATTAAGGCTAACGCTCAAATCTAATCTTCAGCTTAATCCGCACCAATTACAAAGAGGATCTCTAATGGAGAAACGCAGCATTCTTCACATGCTTGACCCCATGCCAAACAATAGTCCATTTGATATTAATATGGCCATGGATGCTGGGTTTGATGTGCTTATGCCTTATAGCAATGTCAAATTAGACAGTGTTTATAGACTCACTCAGGATGCTATTTTTTCCCGCAGTCCCGCCGGTGTAAAGCGAACTGGAATATTTATTGGTGGACGCGATTTAGGGTTGGCGATGGACATGCTGGATGCCAGTCAACAAGCGATGGTTCCACCTTTTGAAGTGTCTGTTTTTGCTGATCCCAGTGGTGCATTTACTACAGCAGCTGCATTGGTTGCTTGCGTAGAGCAAGAACTAAAAGTAAGACACGATAAAGAATTGAAAGATTGTAATGCGCTGGTTTTTGGCGGAACCGGTCCTGTCGGTATCGCTACTGGAATTATTGCTTCATTAGCGGGAGCGGATACAGCATTAGTCGACCATTTGTCGATTGATGCCGCCTCGGATGTTGCTAAAGCCTACAATCGTCGATTTGGTTGCACGTTAAAAGGCGCGTGTGCCAGCTCTGAAGCCGATAAAGCCCAATTGGTCGCTAATGTTGATATCATCTTTTGTGCCGCCAAAGCCGGCATTCAGGTGTTAAGTTCGGCTGTTCTTAAAGAAGCAAAGCAATTAAAAGTGGCCGGTGATGTTAATGCTGTTCCGCCATTGGGTATAGAGGGTATCAAGCGCAGTGATTCAGGCGTACCATTAATTCATGCAATCAATGCACAAGGCGCAGTAGGTATCGGTGCTTTAGCCGTGGGCAATGTAAAATATCAGCTTCAGAATGAAATGCTAATGTTAATGCTGAAAACTGACAAGCCTTTATATCTTGATTTCAGAGAAGCTTTTAACAAAGCCAGGGATATAGTGTAATTCAGCAGGAGCTTGCCCGGTTTCGCCCTCCAAATGAAGCACTTAGAGTGCTGCAACGATCGAATTCCTGTACATTATCTTCATCTCTATCGGAAATTGATGAATTGCCGGCTTTTTGCATCAAGTTTGGAAGTTTATGGTCAAGCCGTTCGAATTGAGTCAGGAAAGTCTTGTCGAACCTGACCCACCCTTCGACAATGCTTTTAATCTTGCGCGCAGTCGAAGAGTCCTTATTAGTTGTCCCGGCTTGAATTTGGAACGCCTATTGAACAATCAGGTTTATAAGTATTTAGTTAGCGGCCATCAAACTAAAAATTAAATCAGGCTGTTTTTGAAATGCATATGGAAGATGCATTTAAATTAACCCGGTTACTATTCCAGGAGTCCGCCTGACTTGTCTTTTAACTAATTGATATTAAAGGCTATAATTATTTTTTAAAAAAAATAATTATAAAATCAATGTATTGCATCACAAGTCAGACAGACTCCCAGGCAACTTTTTCACATAGATGAATATAATCACAAGCAAAATAATATTGAAAGCAAAAACACATAAAAATCAATGTTATTTTTGGTACGAGATCAGGCTCCGGCCAAGGCGAAAAAGGAAGGTAACAACATGAACCAACATAACAGAATATTATTTGCTGGTGACCCGCATGGAAATTTTAAGCCGTTGATAGCAGCCGCTCATAAATACCAGCCAGAAGCTGTTATTTTACTAGGTGATTATGATCTGGAAATGCCCTTGGAAAGCTGTTTAAAGGAAATAGTTGGCTTAACTGAAATCTGGTGGATTGCTGGAAATCATGATTTTGAATCGCCAGGAAAATATAACAATCTATTTAATTCAGCCTTTTCTGATAGGGATTTACACTTGAAAGTTACTGAAATAGCCGGGCTTAGAGTCGCTGGATTAGGTGGTATTTTTCTTGGCAGGGTATGGTATCCACCGCAGCAGCCAAAATGGCTGGGTAAGCAGCATTATTTGCATAATCAGCCTGCTAACATCAGGCATTCCGGCATGTCATTAAAATACAAATCAGCGATTTGGCATGACGAATTTGAGGCATTAAAGACACTGAAAGCGGATATTTTGGTGTCACATGAAGCTCCCGGATCACATCCGCATGGTTTTAGGGTAATTGGTGAATTAGCCGCATCGATGGGAGTGAAAAATATTTTTCATGGTCATCTTCATGAAAATTATGCCAGTGTTATTAAAAATAATATTAAAGTATACGGTGTGGCGGATAGCGCAGTGACGGATTTATTTGGTAATACGCTAAGTGTATAGTAATTTCAAATCTTACATTCAACTCATAGGTACAACCGACACGCTCGGATAAGAACAAGGCTAGTTGATAGTGTTTCACGCTTTTTTCAATCCGGCTAAAGATAAAAAAGCGCATGAGAACCTAATAAACATGTGCAGCCTAAATCAGGATGATTAGTGTATAAAGACGCAAAGCCGACCCCTTCCTTGGCTTGCCAATAAGTATTGTAATGTTTTCCGGTATTAAATAATACATCAAATTACAGCACTTTTTGCCGTTGAAGTTTCGTTGGAGAGGGGGAGACAGCTACTAAATTCGACGAACATAAAACGCAAGTAATACACGAGAAAGGTTAATATTTATGAACATCAAAACGAAATTACGATGGGGTATTTTAGGCGCTGCTCGTATCAACGAGCGCTTGCTACCCGCCATCGTCGAAGCGTCAAATGCCAAGCTGGTCGCTATTGCCAGTCGTCGCTCCGGCGCCGCCGCTCAAACGCTGGCGCAGTACGCTCCGCATCAACAGAATGTACAAACTTATGACAATCTGGAAGCATTGCTGGACGATGCTGAAGTTGAGGCCGTGTACTTGCCACTTGCCAATCATGAACACGCCGAATGGGCGTTGCGTGCCATCGAACGTGGTAAACATGTGCTATGCGAAAAGCCCATGGCTCTGACAGTGGCTGACATCGAAGCCATAAAAACCGCCGCGAGTGCGCATAAAGTAACGGTTATGGAAGGTTTTATGTACCGGTTTCATCCTCAGCACGCACGTGTGCAGGAATTGATTCGTTTGGGGACAATTGGTGAAGTGAGGTCTGTGCGCGCCAGCTATTCCTTTATGATGCGGCCCGCGCGAATCTATCGTCTGATAGAAAGTGTCGAGCGCGGCGGTGGTGCCATGTGGGACATCGGTTGTTACGCAATCCATTCAGCGCGGATGTTTTTTGACGAAGATCCGGTCGCGGTGACAGCCATGGCCAAGTATGTGGAGAGCGGTGCTGATGTAACGACCAGCGGCATCATTGATTTCGGTGCTGGGAAATACGCGCATTTCGATTTCAGTTTTGAGCGTGCGAGGCGCTGTGAATATGAAATTATTGGTACAAAGGGCGGTATAAAATGCCACACCGTATGGCAACTGCCGGGCGATGTTCCGGTAATTTCATGGTGGACTGAGGATGGCCGGCACTGTGAAGAGCGATTGCCTGCGGACAATCATTTCCGGCTCGAAATCGAGCATTTCAGTGCGTGCGTGTTAAATGGAAATGAACCTTCGCTTTCGCTGGATGATGCGAAAGCCAATTGCCAAATCATTGTTGCCGCCTTGCAATCCGCCGCTCAGGGGCGAGTGGTCAAATTGGCCGAATAAGATTTTGATTTATCCAGCCCGGATCACCAATCGGGCAATATCCTGGGGTTTCATACAAAAGCATCTACCCTGCCAATAATTATTTTATGAGAAATATCATGTCAGATTTTAAAAAATATCATTGTTTGGAATGTGAGCACATTTATGATGAAGAAAAAGGCGATCCTGACAGCGGAATTGCACCAGGAACTCGCTGGACTGATATTCCTGATGACTGGGCTTGCCCGATATGTGGTGCTCCGAAAAGTTTTTTTAAGTTGATGATCTAATATTTGTATTTCTACGAAGGGTTTTCCTTAAAATCCCCGGTTTCTTTTCCACGCCGATTGATAAACTTGCTTTTCAAAGGCATGATATTGTACCAAACATTGTTTTGAGAGGTATGACAGCGGTTGCCTGTTTTGCCATTTCGAACAAAGGAAGATTAGTTGAGATTTCTCCTTTTTGATCAAAATGAAACATACTGCCCGTCACATGGAATTGGTAGACTATGAGAAGGAAACACACTATTTCCTAAAACGCTGTCACACAATGTTCATCAAACAGTAAAACCCCTTTCATAAAAACCTTCTATAGTTGAAAGCCTGTTACAGAGCCTTTTCATTCCGCCCACTGACAACAAGCCTAACTTGGGAGAAACCACTAATGAACAAAAACCTACCCGCTTTAGTAATTAAGTGTTGCTATCTCTGTCGCCGCTGGCGTTTTTGGTATGAGTCGTCCCAAAGTATGAATCGAGAAAATGGACAAACCATAGTTCGCTTGATTAGACGAATCCAAACTTCGAGCAATCTGGCGCGCAAAAGGGTAATCCCCTGTTTGAAGTGTTTCGCTGAGATGTAATAGACAGTAGGGATTAAGTTAGCCAATCAGAATAGTTTAGTAACGATGGCTGACTTTTTGATCAAAATCACCTGCCTTACAAGATCATCATGATTAAATTAGTTTAAACCCTGAAGTTGTAACTCAATGGCCGCTGTTCAGCGGCCTTTTTTTGTGCTGCATTAAAAAGCGGATGAAGTCTGTATAGCCGTGCGCCTTAATCATTATGAATCTCGGCATATAACGCCCGGTATTCGTCACTCAGTTTATGGTTGGGAACATAATGCACTAACGGCTGCGATACCGTGTGAGATTCTCTTACTTTAATTGAGGGTGAAATCATTGCGGCAAGTACAGGAAGCCCTTCGGCGATAAGTTCATCAACTAACTGGCGGGGTAAATTGGCCTGTTTTTGGAATTGATTAACGATAATGCCTTCAATCTGCAGGTTTTGATTATGATCTGCTTTGACTTCTGTTACGGCCTGCATCAATGTATATAACGCTTCCCTGGCAAAAGTGTCGCAATCAAAAGGAATTAAACATTTTTCGGCGGCGATTAATGCTGATTGACTATAGAAGTTGAGGATCGGCGGTGTATCCATATAGATAGCGTCAAAACCCTCCAATTTTTCCAGCGCTTCTTTTAATTTGAAAATTTTAAAACGCGATTCCAAACGGCCTTGCAAGGGTTCAAGGTCGGGATGTGACGGAATAACAAACAGGTTAGGAAAAGGTGTTTCATGGATAACAGCATCAAGTCCCGAGTTGTTGCCGCTTCCGAACAGGGAAAGGCTCAAACAATCTTTAAAGAAAAGAGCAATGGTCTTATCACTCTCGCTGACTTTATGACCCAGCAGGTATTGCGTGGAATTACCCTGAATATCCAGATCAATGACCAAGGTGCGCTTGCCCTCAATGGCACTGATGGCAGCTAAATTACAGGTAATCGTTGATTTACCGACACCGCCTTTCTGATTGAAGATGACTCTGCGCATGTTATTCCCCGTGAAATCAAATAGATAAATAAAACATTATAAGCCCTGGACCGGTAATATCAAATGCGTATAAAGGTTTTGGCATGGCACGCTGGACATTCGGGGATTTCACTGGTTGTTTTAAACGCAATTTCCTTACCGCATTTGTCACAAATAAACGTTCCGGGTACGGTAATATCGCCGCTATGATAGGTATGCGCTTCAGCCAACTGTTCCAGCTTTGCCAGTTCAATACGTGTTTTGTCGGCAACACTTAAAAAAGCATCCAGTGTAAAATTCTCAATCAGCTCAATATCAAATTTAAACCACTCGGAGAGCGAATCTTTATCTTCCTTGTCGGACAAGCCATGGGCAGCATGTTCAATATCGCGTTTGATATAACCTGAAAGCTTGTTAAGTTCATCGTCAGTCAAGTCGCTACTTTTACCGGTTTTTTCTTTTGAAATTTCCAGTGCCTCAGCAAAAGTATGTAGCGTGTCCTCCATGGTTTCATGGAGATGCTTCATAAATTCTGAATAGGCGGCGATAAGTTTATTTTTGTTCATGGTTCAACTCCTGAAAAATGACGCTTTAGATTTAAGCAACTGTGGGGTATTCTAACGCTTTTGACCGGTAAAAGACGAGAAGGATGCAAGAAAATTATCAACCGCTCGCTATTGAGCAAGACGTACAAGCCGCCTGGGAAGCCTCTGGGGTATTTAATGTATCAGAATCTTCTACTCAGACTAAGTATTACTGCTTATCCATGTTTCCCTATCCCAGTGGTAAATTGCACATGGGTCATGTGCGCAATTACACCATTGGCGATGTTATCAGCCGTTATCAACGCATGTTGGGAAAAAATGTCTTGCAGCCTATGGGCTGGGATGCTTTCGGATTGCCCGCAGAAAATGCGGCGATGCAACACGGCGTTCACCCTGCGGACTGGACGTATGAAAACATCGATTATATGCGCGACCAGCTCAAACGTTTGGGGTTTGGTTATGATTGGAACAGAGAATTAGCGACCTGTGACCCCGATTATTACAAGTGGGAGCAATGGTTTTTCCTCAAATTGCTGGCTAAGGGTCTGGTTTATAAAAAAACTGCACCGGTCAACTGGTGCCCCAATGACATGACTGTTTTGGCTAATGAGCAGGTCATTGATGGCTGTTGCTGGCGTTGTGACAGTAAAGTCGAGCGCAAGGAAATCGCGCAGTGGTTTTTAAAAATTACCGATTATGCGGATGAATTACTCGCCTCACTGGATTATCTGGCCGTTGCCGCTGAACATCCGCTGGCTTTAAAAGCTGCCGAAAGCAATACTGACATTAGCGCGTTCATAGATGAATGCAAGATGATGGAGACTTCAGAAGCGGCCATGGAAACCATGGAAAAACGCGGCATTGATTCCGGCATTAAAGCCTTACATCCGATTACTGGCGAGCAAATTCCTGTCTGGATAGCCAATTTCGTGTTGATGGGTTACGGCACGGGCGCTGTGATGTCCGTTCCTGCCCACGATCAACGTGATTTTGAGTTTGCGAAAAAATACGGCATTGCCATCAAGCAGGTGATATTTGCCAAAGGCGGAGAAAATGACGACTGCATGGATGCAGGAGGTACGACCCCAAGGATGGGGGAGGTAGAGCAACGCATGGAGCAGTTGCCGAGAGCAATGCAGGGAGCAATTGCCGATGATTGTTCTCAGCAGGCTTACACCGTAAAAGGTGTATTAAAAAATTCAGGACAATTTGACGGCTTAACGTCTGAACAAGCGTTTATAGCCATCTCGGAAGCCTTGGAAAAAGAGCAAAAGGGAGTGCGCAAAGTCAATTTCCGCCTGCGTGACTGGGGCGTTTCCCGTCAGCGTTATTGGGGTGCGCCGATTCCCGTTATTTATTGCGCCGATTGCGGCACGGTACCCGTGCCGGAACAGGATTTACCCGTTACTTTGCCCAGAGACGTAGTGCTGGATGGCTCACAATCGCCGTTAGTTGCGCATCCGACTTTTTCTCATGTTGCATGTCCGTCTTGTGGTAAAGCCGCCAGACGAGAAACCGATACCTTTGATACCTTTATGGAATCGTCCTGGTATTTTGCCCGCTTTACCTGTCAAAAGCCCCCTCAGCCCCCCTTTGTTAAAGGGGGAAGCGAAAAGTCGCCCCCTTTGCAAAAGGGAAGCAGGGGGGATTCTATGCTGGATGACGGCGCCAAATACTGGTTGCCGGTGGATCATTATATCGGCGGTATTGAACATGCGATTTTGCACTTGTTATACGCGCGATTTTATACCAAATTGTTGCGCGATGAAGGCTTGCTGGTCTGTGACGAGCCCTTCAATAAGTTATTGACGCAAGGCATGGTGTTAAAAGACGGCAGCAAAATGTCCAAATCCAAGGGCAACACAGTTGACCCGCAAGGTTTGATAGACCAGTACGGTGCCGATACCGTGCGCTTGTTTATCATGTTTGCAGCCCCTCCCGAGCAATCCCTGGAATGGTCTGATAGTGGTGTTGAAGGCGCGTTCAGATTCCTGAAAAGACTCTGGAAACAGACGTATTTGCATATTGAGGCGGGCGGTTCTACACAATTGCTTGATAAGGCTTCATTGACAGAAGAACAGCAAACCGTTCGCCGCCAGGTACATCAAACCATCCAGAAAGTCAGTCATGATATGGGGGTACGCACTATCTTCAATACTGCGATCGCCGCAAACATGGAACTGGTCAATACTTTATCCAAATTCAGCGATGATTCCGATAATGGCAAAGCCATACGTCAGGAAGCTCTGGAAGCGATTGTATTGATGCTGGCGCCGATAGTGCCGCATATTTGCCATCAACTGTGGCTGGATTTAGGACATGATCAAGCTGTAATTAGCGAATCATGGCCTGGAGTTGATTTAACTGCTTTAGAGCAGGATTCAATAGAGCTGGTGATACAAGTCAACGGTAAATTGCGCAGTAAAATTTTTGTTTCGGCAACAGCATCATCTGACGAAGTGGAAGCAATGGCATTGAATGATGAACATGCGTTGCGGTTTATTGAAGGAAAGCCAATTAGAAAAGTGATAGTTGTGCCTAAAAAACTGGTCAATATTGTTGTTTAAGTTGTTTGGAAGGGCGACTTTGTCGCCCTCACAATCGACTGCTTTAATGGAGTAGTGTGTGTTAATAAAAAAATCGGTTATTTTGATTATGGCGTTATTATCAAGTGCCTGTGGCTATCATCTGCGGGGGGCTTTAGAACTGCCCGCAGGCATGAAAAATGTTTATTTAGATGGCGGATCAGCAGAGCTGCGCGAACAATTCAAGAGGGCGATGGATATATCTTCTGTGGCTCTTGCAAGCTCTCCTGAGACTGCGGGTATCATTGTCAAAATATTTAACGAAGACAACCAGCGTCGCGTTTTGTCGCTGGGTTCCGGGGGTACAGCTAACGATTTTGAACTGTCCTATCGTTTTGATTATGAATTGGTTGATGCCAAAAATAAGGTGTTATCGGCGCGGCAGCCTATCGAGATTAAACGTGAATATTATAATGATCAGCTGGCTGTTATCGCTAAAGATAACGAAGAAACAATCATACGTAACGAAATGTATCAGCAAGCTGTACGTACGATAGTGAATCGTGCCAGGGTTGCATTGGAAGCGAACCCTAAATAACATGCGCATCAAGCCTGAGCAGTTAAGCGCGGCTCTACAAAAAGGCTTGATGCCGGTGTATTTTATCACTGGTGATGAGCCATTACAGCTAGGCGAAATGGCCGATGCGGTTAGACAAGCGGCAAAAAAAGCGGGCTTTGAAAGCCGTGAAATTATTTCAGCGGAAACAGGATTTGAATGGAATCAGTTAGCATTTTCGGCGGATTCCTTATCCATTTTTGCCGATAAAAAAATTATTGATTTAAGATTGCCTTCGGGCACACCCGGAACAGAGGGCGCTAAGGCCCTGATCGCTTATTGTGATCGCTTGCCGGACGATACCCTGTTACTCATTACGGCGGGGAAGGTAGCCAGCGGCGCATTTAAAACCCGTTGGCTGGAAGCATTGGAAAAGAAAGGCGTTGTTATTCAGGTTTGGCCCTTGGAAGGGCAAGATTTAATCCGGTGGTTGCAACAAAGGATGCTGCAGCGTGGTTTAAACGCTGAAACAGACGGTTTGCGGATATTGGCATCCAGGATTGAAGGGAATCTGCTAGCTGCCGCCCAGGAAATAGAAAAACTTTACGTTCTTTACGGAACCGGGAACCTCAGTAATCAGCAGATTTTTGATGTCGTGGCCGATAGCTCCAGATACGACGTATTCAAGCTTATGGATAGCGTATTGTCCAGTAATGTAAACCGTATCTTCAAGGTATTATCAGGCTTGCGGGCGGAAGGAATAGCCGCCCCCATTGTGTTGTGGGCTTTGACACGCGAAGCCAGGGTATTAATCAAAATTAAACTGGCACTCTCTCAAGGACAAAATAGGGAAGTTGTATTCAAAAACAACCAAATCTGGGATAAACGTAAGCAACTGGTCAGTAACGCACTGAACAGGCTTAGCGCTGATGACTTAAATAGCATACTGGTGTTGAGTGCCAAGGCGGACAGGCAGATCAAGGGACAACAGCAAGGTGATGCGTGGGAATCATTACTGGCTATTTGTCTAATGTTTGCATCGTCACAGATTATGGCCAATACAGGCTAAAGAGCATAGTACAAATCCACCTCTCAAAGGGCCGTATCTACACAAATCGTATTGCCGTCATTCCGGCATACTGCGCATTGTGTGATACCTATGGTTGTACAGGCGAATTTATTCGCCCCTACGCAAGAAAGCATTTGAAATTTGTAACCAATTGTTTTTATTACAGTACTTAGTCAGCATTCTTATGTCGGATGACCACACCCATATGCTATATTTTGGTTCTTCCCGATTTCGTGGGGTAACATGTGATACTTATATGCCACTAAATAGATCGACTTTCTTGTCCATATAATTAGGTCAGAAAACGAACAAGAAAAGAGTCATGCTATTAAAATTTCCCCTGGATATTCCTGACATTAAGATTGAAAAATTTGATGCGTCCATAAAAAGGTGGCTCTTA
>NQJI01000052.1 GCA_002256705.1 Methylococcaceae bacterium NSM2-1 | reverse complement strand
TGGAACCCCACTGCCTTGGTAAGCAAGCTTTATGATCAAATTTTATAAATATATTCAGTAACGCCTGCCAACTCAGGGTGCGACTATTATATGTAATAGATAGATTTAATTTCATGAGTTCGGTGTTTGACTATTCATCGGCAACCCTAATCCAGAGAAGTGAATATGGAACCAAGATCATCGAATCAGGAACTCCACCATGAAATTTTTGGTTCTATCCTGGATAGAGCCGAGATGAACCCCTACTTATTATTATCTGCGGAGAATTATCAAATGGCGCTCAGGCAGGCAACCAAAATGATGAGTAACCGCGGGTTCGATATTATCGGTAATGGTGAACTGCAGGAAAGTGAACGGGAAAGGGCAAAGAATTACGTTAACCGAACTTATAAGTATTTTTTTAACTGGATGTTCCCGTTTGTTAAGACGCAACTAATAAGGCTCTTCGCTTTAGATTCCATCAACGCTGATCTCTATCGGAACAACCTGCAAGCCATAGCACGGGTAGAAGCGATCTTGAATAATGCCGGGTTTCAAGAAATAGCCTGTGAAGATCCGCGGCATCTTTTCCTTTTGGCTTCTTCAGGAAAGTATCCGGCTGTGTTTCATGGCTATCAGGGTAAAAACATGGAGATCCCGATTGAATGGCAGCAAACTGCCTGCTCCATGCTAAAGATGGGGTATCTGATCAAGTCCATCGAAGAAGACAGCCAGGATATTAATGATTATGCCCAGTTGGGCTTTTTTCTGGAAACTGAAAATCAAAGTCTTGATGATTTGTTCAATTATGACTGGGAAAATCCGAAACACATCCCGGCAAGCGAATCGGCGCAAAACGCATACGTCAAAATTTCCATGTTTTTTCATAAGCTGAAAGATTCCATAACATTTGATGACCAACAAAACTGGTTTGTTTTCGATAGCGGGGACGGCGTTCGGGTCAACATCATTGAGATCAAAGCCAGACTAAAAAGCCCGGAAAGTATGGTTACCAAATTAGGGAAAGATTTGGAGGGAGAAGCCTATGACATCAGGGATATTCTTGCTATCACCTTTATACTAAAGGACAAGGATGACACGCTGAAGCTTTTCCACGCATTGCAAAAGAAAGGCGTCATTCTCCAGGAAAACACGGCTTCTTATTCCATAACCCAAACCCTGTTCGATACCCCGGAAAGCATGATAGACGCGGTGCAAAGATTGATGATCAGCCTTTCACGAAGTGCTGGTCATGAAGAAACACCCACAGAACAGGAATTGCTTGCCAATGCAAAGACGTTCTATGAAGCGTTGAGCATGAATGCAGTAACAAACCAGCATTCGTCTTTAGGCCACAGAAAATTCCAATGCAAAATAAGCTTTTCACTGCCGATCCATCGGGACGCTGAAACGCATAAGATCATCATTCCGGGCACGCCGATATATGCCAGGAGAAACCAGGTTGATAAAAAAACACAGCAGCATACGCTGGGTGTGGAACTGCGGATATCCGACGAAGACAGTTGGCGCGCGTCTGAACAAAAGGGGGACTCCCATCATGACGCTTACAAATTTCGCCAGTTAATCTCGGTGATGAACAGGGTTTTCAAGACTATTTTTTACGTACCTAAAGAGAGCATTGCCCAGTTGAAAAAAGATCAGTCGAGCCTGTTTTCTTAAATTAAACAGGCAATAACAAAGCCTTAATCTCGGGCACACACGAGCCGCAGTTAGTGCCTGCTTTAAGGCATTGACCCACTTCCTGATGGGTTTTGAGTCCTTTTTCCTTGATCGCCGTCCGTATGGTTTTCTCGCCGACGTTAAAGCAAGCGCAGACAATAATGCCGACATCAGGAACACCCAAGGGTGGCATGCCAGTCAGTAACGCCATACGTTCCGGCGTCTCTAGTTGTGTTTTTACAAATAGGCTGGTCAACCAGTTGCGCTCAGGAAGATTGCTATCAGCGGCGATAAAAATCACGGTTTCCAGCTGATTATCGGCAATCAGAGCAGCCCTGTAATTGCCCTTGCCAGGGTCTTGATATTCCTGCCACAGGGGATTTTCGGCAGGCATGCTGCACAGATTTTTTCTGACACAGCTACGCCAGTCTTCAGGTAAGGTTTCCCCCGCCAGTTCATAACGGAAAAACTGTTCGCCTTTGATTTTGACCCAATATTCAGACTCGGTAACAGTCAGTTCCCGCCGCGACAAGATAAAGCCCTGCCAGACGGGCTGATAAGGCTTGATTTGAACGGGCGTATGCTTGCTTTCCGGTTGTTTGGAAACAGGGTCAACAACAGGATTGACTAATGCGCCCATCCGTCCATGACTGGCGTATTGTCCGGTCCAGTGCATGGGCACAAACAAGCTGCCCTGTTGCTGGCTGCCGGTAATCTGCACGCGCGCAATCATTGAACCCCATCGGCTTTCGATAACGGCCAGGGTGTTGGGTAATAGTGCGTAGTGCTGCGCATCAACAGGATGCACTTCCACAAAAGGTTCAGGTTTGTGCTGATTTAACTTGGCGGCGATGGCAGTACGGGTCATGGTATGCCATTGATCACGCAATCGGCCTGTATTTAATATTAGCGGGTAATTTTCATCAGGCAGGTTGACGGGTGACCTGGGTTCTATGGCAATAAACTGTGCCTTGCCCGATGGGGTAAAAAATTGTCCATCATCAAACAGCCGCGCCCTGCCTTGTGGATATGTCTGGTTGACTGGCCATTGAACCGGTTGCAGAAGGTCATAATCGTGCTGACTGATTTCAGCAAATGCAGATATATCAAAATCGCGTAACCCTCGCTCGACGCTATTTTCAAAACCTGAAAGTGCGGCGTGTTCACGAAAAATTTCGCTGGCGTTCTGGTAATGAAAAGCCTGTTCAAAACCCATGCGCCGCGCGACTTGAGTGATAATCCACCAATCCGGTTTGGCGCTGCCAGCAGGACTGAATAAAGCACGCTGACGGGAAATACACCGCTCGGAATTGGTTACTGTGCCGTCTTTTTCACTCCAGCCTAGCGCGGGCAACAAGACGTGCGCCAACGCAGTGGTATCGGTACTGGCAATGCAGTCGGAAACGACGACAAAATCACAGTGCTGCAAAGCTTGTATTGCCTTGTTGGCGTTAGGCAAACTGACAGCCGGGTTTGTACCCATAATCCACACGGCTTTTACTTTTCCCTCGTAAATAGCATCAAACAGTTCGACAGCGGCAAGTCCCGGTTTTCTGGCAATAGTATTGCTGCCCCAAAATCGTGCGACTCGCTCTATATCATCATTACTGGAAAAATCCATATGAGCCGCCAGTTGATGGCATAAGCCGCCGACTTCACGGCCGCCCATGGCATTTGGCTGACCGGTCAGCGAGAAAGGGCCCATGCCGGGCTTGCCAATTCTGCCTGTTGCCAGATGACAATTGATGATGGCATTGACTTTGTCAGTACCCGATGAAGATTGATTGATGCCCTGACTGTACAGGCTCATGACTTTTTCGTGACTGGCAAACCACTGATAAAAGCATTGCAAGTCATCTACATTCAGTTTGCATTGCGTGGCAACCTGTTCGATATTGCCGCTGCTGATAATGGCTGCATTCAGTGCTTCAGAAAAACCTTCGGTATGTGCGTCGATATACACCTGATTCAATGTGTTTTGCTGACTCAGAAAATGTAGCAACCCATTGAAAAGAATAGCGTCGCTACCGGTAGCGACGGGTAAATGCAGATCAGCAATGTCACAACTGGAAGTGCGGCGGGGATCAATAACAACGATTTTTAATGCTGGATTGGCTTCTTTTGCTGCCCGGATACGCTGAAAACTGACCGGATGACACCAGGCCGTATTGGAGCCGATCAGAATAATCATCCCGGCCTGTTCATAATCATCATAGCAACCCGGCACGGTATCAGAGCCGAAAGCGCGCTTATGTCCAGCCACAGAAGACGACATACACAAGCGGCTATTGGTATCCATATTGCCGCTACCGATAAAACCTTTCATCAGTTTGTTGGCGACATAATAGTCTTCGGTCAACAGTTGCCCCGAGCCATATATAGCCACCGCATCAGGGCCGTATTTTTCAATCGTGTTGGTAAAAGAGTCGGCAACCAGATCCAGTGCTTCAGCCCAACTGACATCACGACCATAGACTTTGGGTTGTAATAATCTCCCCTTGAGTTCAACCGTTTCGCCGAGTGCCGAACCTTTCGAGCAAAGACGGCCAAAATTAGCGGGATGAAACTTATCTCCACTAATGTTGACCTGGTGATTTTGCTCATTGACTTGTGCGCTAATACCGCAGCCTACACCGCAATAGGGGCAAGTGGTTTGTATGATTGTATTGTCATTCATCAAGGAATCTCTTGTTAAACACAAGGCCAGAGATGTAACGGAATTGTTTTTTGGTCTTGCAGCTTTGAGCTTGCACTTCAAACATAAGCTTTTCCAAAAATGAGCACATCCCTTATTCCGGAAACAGGCTTTTCTTTTTCCAGCAACTCTTGATACCAGTTTCCGTCAACCGTATCACCATAAAGCACAGCGCCTATCAGCTTGTTAGCCTTTATAACCAGTTTTTTGTATATGCCTAAAGCGGGGTCGGTAAAAAGGATGCTTTCACAGTTTTTATCACCGATGAAATCGCCGACAGAAAACAAATTAATCCCTGTCACCTTAAGTTTAGTCGCGGTAGGCAAAGTGCTATATTCGGCTACGCCATGATCGCTTAAATGATTAGCGCATACTTTGGCCTGTTCAAACAGCGGAGCGACTAAACCAAAGGTATCGCCGCGATGCTGAATACATTCGCCGACTGCATAAATACTGGGATCATAGCTTTGCAGCGTATCATTAACCACAATACCTCTTTCACAATATACCCCGGCATCTTGAGCTAGCGCCATATTGGGACGCACGCCTATCGCCATAATAAACAGATCACATTCCAGTTCGCTGCCATCTTCAAAGCGAACCGCCATGATATGGCCGTTTTTATCACCTATCAACTGCTGTGTTTTGGCGGCCATTTTAAACTTCAACCCTCTTAGCTCCAGTTCTTTCTGTAACATTTCACCGGCTTGCCTGTCCATTTGCCGGTTAAGCAAGACTTGATGGTTATGAATAACGGTAACATCCATACCTCTGAGAACCAGCCCGTTAGCAGCTTCCAGGCCCAATAGACCGCCGCCCAGTACGACGGCTTTGTTATGGCTTCTACTGTAGGTTAGCATTCTATTGACGTCGAAAATGTCACGAAAACTGATGACGCCCTCCAGATCATTGCCGGGAATAGCAGGGACTACGGGTTTGGAACCTGTAGCAATCAACAGTCGGTCATAAGCGGCACTGGTTCCGTCTTGAGCATAAACTTTCCGGGTCACTCGATCTATACGCACAACAGCCTTATCCTGGCCGGCGTAAAGACAAATACCATTATCGGCATACCATTGGCGGTCATTAATAACAATATCTTCAATAGTTTTCTCGCCGCACAGCACAGAAGACAGCATGATACGATTATAGTTACCGTAAGGCTCCGCGCCGAACACGGTAATATCGTATTTTTCGGGTGCTGCCGATAACAGCTCTTCAACTGTTCTCATGCCGGCCATGCCATTACCTATAACGACCAATCGTTGTTTCATTTCAATCCCGTAAGATTTTAAAGTTCGTAAGCAAACTGTATTCGCTACCCGGAGGAATATCTACCGCATCCGTGACTAAATTCCCTGCCTCGACGCAAATAAAATGCTGGTAATCATCATTTTCAAGGTCAGGCATCATTGCAGATGTTCTTGTCCACGGATTCCAAACTACAGCAGTTTTATTGCTGGTGGAGGCGATTCGGATCCGGCGATTAAAAACGGAATCGTCAATAATCAGCTCGTTTTTCACGCCCGTGTAGATGCGATCAACTTCCTCTGAAACAGTAACCGCACCCGTTTGGTGTTTTTGCGTGCCTTCATCCAATTTGTCGAGATACTCAGTATCTTCCAGGCCCAAAATCTGCACCTGGTTTATATTCCCGACATGGAAGTAAGTATGAAACGCCTGAGTAATCGAAAATTTTTGAGCACCTGTATTGCGGGTTATCAATTCCAGTGTGAGGGTGTTTCCGACCGAAATCTCCAGCTCCAGAGCAAACGCATGTTGCCAGTAACTTTCTCTTTGGACCGGTTCCGGGAACCTCAGTTTTACCCTTGTCTCAAGGTCTGCACTTGCCTTTGTCCCTGAAACGGTCCAAAGGCCATTCCTTACAAAGCCATGGTTAGGTCGTTTCAAGTCTACAGGATCTGATCCAAACCAGGGCCAGCACACGGGGATGCCGCCTCTGATAGCTTTGCCCTCATCGTAATATGACTTTTGGCTGAGAAATAGAAGATCTTCATATTCTTCAGCAGGCTGGAATGAAAGCACCTGAGCCGCATACACGGAAATTAAAGCCTTAGCGCTGCGATTGCTGATCAGGATGAATGGGAAGCCACCGCTCCCCTTTACGAACTTGAGTTGACCGGCAATTCCATATTCGATGTTTAATTGTTCAATATCCATGCTATTTATCTTGGAGCCCATTGAATGATAATCAAGCAACAAACATACCAAGTATTAATTCGCTTGGGAGTAAATAATGCGCCGGAGTGTCATAACAGGAAAAAATCAAGTGGAATAAGTTTGCCTGACTGATGCAGGTCGTGAGTAGCGTTTTAAACGCCTGGACAACGCCCATTTATGTGCGGATTTGAATCTGTTTGCTCCAAATTGGAGCAAACAAACTAAAGCTTCAGTCTACAATCATGCCTTGAAGTTAGAAATCTCAACAGCCAACATTTTCGAAGACCACTACAGTTTTGGGATTTAGTGAATAGAAATTTACACCGAATGGTTTCTGATCCTGGGGAGGAATGATGTCCTGTGGTGATTGCAGCGAAGTATCTAAAGCCATGCACCATTGTTTTCCATCGATCACGGGCAGTTCTACAGTGGCAATTTCATCCGACATATTCATTGCGATATGCAGATCCGCTTCGTTGTCTCCAATACCTGCCAGGGTAAAAACCAGGATTCTTGCTTCCGGGTCATGCCATAATGGCTTATTAAGCTCGGTGCCATGCCACGAAACATCCGGCATATTTTTCCCCTCGATGACTTTGCCCGTCAAAAAACGCTTACGCATCAGAGATGGATGCCTTTTGCGCAGCGCTATCATGTGTGTAACAAAACGCAACATATCGGCATTTTGCTTGGTCATATTCCAGTCTATCCAGCTTAATTCGTTATCCTGGCAGTAACAATTGTTATTACCGTGCTGGGTATGTAATATTTCATCACCCGCAAGCAGCATGGGAACTCCCTGGCTGAGTAGCGAAATGGAAAAAACATTTTTTGCCTGTTTTCTGCGCAGTTCCAAAATGCCCGGGTTATTGGTATCGCCCTCGATACCGCAATTGTAACTTAAATTATGACTGCACCCATCCCGGTTATCTTCGCCGTTAGCCTCGTTATGTTTTTCGTTGTAACTGAACAAATCATACAGGGTAAAGCCATCGTGACAGGTGACAAAGTTGACGCTGTTGATAGGCAGGCGCCCCTGGTGCTCATACATGTCGCTACTCCCGCAGATGCGCGATGCATATTCATTTAGCAGACCTTTATCGCCACGCACAAATTGGCGGACAATATCCCGGTATCTTCCGTTCCATTCAGCCCAGCGATAACCGGGAAAACTACCGACCTGATAGAGCCCTGCGGCATCCCAGGCTTCGGCAATCAACTTGGTTTTGACCAACTGTTCTGAAAGTTCGATGCCCCAGAGCACAGGGGGATCCTGCAGGACTTCTCCACCCTCTCCGCGAGCCATGGCGCTGGCTAGATCAAAGCGGAAACCGTCGACATGCATTTCCCTGACCCAGTATTCAAGGCAGCTGATAATGAAACGGGTTACCAATGGATGATTGGCATTCACGGTGTTACCACACCCGGTATAGTCTCGCATAATGCTTTTATCAAATTTGTCCAGATGATAAAAAGACTTGCCTCCTATACCTCTGAAATTAATGACAGGGCCATCATTGCCGGCTTCAGCAGTATGATTAAAAAC
>NQJI01000278.1:1556-2963 GCA_002256705.1 Methylococcaceae bacterium NSM2-1 | reverse complement strand
GGCGCTGAGCCAGATCATTGAGATTTTTTCCGTATTAACTGATATTTTCCTGCGCTTGGTCAAAATGATCATCGCACCGCTGGTGTTTTCCACTCTGGTGGTCGGCATGGCCAAAATGGGTGATATTCAAACCGTCGGACGCATCGGCATCAAGGCGCTGCTATGGTTTTTCACCGCGTCAATTTTCAGCCTGCTGCTGGGTATGTTGCTGGTAAATATATTCCAGCCGGGAAGTTCCCTACATATCGAGCTCCCTCCAATAGGAACGGAAACCGGACTGCCAATGGTTAAGCCGACACTGGGAAATTTCGTTGCGCATATATTTCCAAAAAGCATCATCGAAGCGATGGCCAATAATGAAATTTTGCAAATTGTAGTGTTTTCGATGTTCTTTGGCATAGCGTGCGCTTCGATCGGCGAACTGGCGCGGCCAACCGTCAAGTTGCTCGATTCATTAGGGCACATCATGCTGAAAGTCACCGGGTACGTCATGCACTATGCTCCGGTGGCGGTGTTTGCCGCAATCGCCTCGGTTATCGCTGAACATGGCCTCGGTGTTCTGCTGTCTTACGGCAAATTTATCGGGGAATTTTATTTCGGACTGTTGTTGCTGTGCAGCGCGCTCGGCTTCGTCGGCTTTCTATTTCTGGGGCGCAGAGTGTTGTCTTTGCTACGCCACATCCGCGAACCCATGCTGCTGGCTTTCGGTACGGCCAGTAGCGAGAGCGCTTACCCCAAATTATTACAACAACTGGAACGTTTCGGCTGCGATGAAAAAGTCTGTGGACTGGTATTGCCTTTGGGCTATTCATTTAACCTCGATGGCAGCATGATGTATATGACGTTCGCCGTTTTATTCATTGCCCAGGCTTACGGTATCGATATGACTCTCACCGATCAGCTCATCATGCTGCTGATATTGCTATTCACCAGCAAGGGCGTGGCAGGCGTACCCAGAGCCTCGCTGATAGTCATTGCGGCAACCCTGTCGATGTTTCATATTCCCGAAGCCGGCTTGCTGCTGTTGCTGGGTATTGACCAGATTCTGGATATGGGACGTAGCGCGACTAATGTATTTGGGAACAGTATTGCTGCGGCGTTAGTTAGCCGGTGGGAAAAAGCTTTGCGCTAAATGAGTCTTTATTATTCCCACTGCCTGCGAATACGTTGGCTGGGCGGCCAGGCTTTTTGCCCACCTTTAAACTCATCAATAGTGTGCATACGATAAATCTGTTTGCCCAGCTACTTGGCTAGGCAGAGTTAAGTTCGCTATTTGAAGTAGTTACCGGGTTTTGCGCATACCGCAACCCTTCGGGGCGTTAGGATAGTTCAGACAATCCCGATTTTATGACTTAATAATGAGCATAAAATAAAATAATCAATGAAACATTATGTGGCGTGCAGGGG
>NQJI01000278.1:0-1484 GCA_002256705.1 Methylococcaceae bacterium NSM2-1 | reverse complement strand
TCCTTAATTAAAAGCAATTGCTGTCTCCCTGGTGTATTATTAAAGTAGTTAGCAGTGCCATGAGTGATGCTGCTACGAAATTCGACCCGTCAATATCGTGTGATTACTGTACTTGCCATTGAACTCCTGAGTTTAATCAAGTACGCATGGAATAAGGAGAAAGGTGATCGTATGTTTAATAATAACCATAGCCTACTTATTTTAACGCTGCTGTCTGTGTTGCAACTCACCGGGTGCGCGCATAACTCCGCATACCGTACCAATTATCAACCCTGTGCATACAGTCAACCCGGTGATTGTGCGGATCGTGCTGTACAACATCATACAGCGGGTCAGTCTGATGAATACTATCTGTCTTTCATCGAGTTTGATGATCAGGGCCAGTTATGGGATCGTGAACAATTGCACAAAGTGCTGGACAATTACTATACCATAGCCGGCATCGACGATGTGTTGCTTGTCGCGTATATCCACGGCTGGCATCACAATGCCGATCCCGAAGACGACAACATTAAAGAATTTCGCCAACTGCTCTCCAAACTGTCTCAGGCTGAATCCCACGGTGGCACGGCACGTAAAGTGTTAGGGGTTTATATCGGCTGGCGCGGAGAATCTATTGACATCCCTGTGATTAACGCCGCGACTTTCTGGGATCGTAAAAATACGGCCCATAACGTGGCTCAGCAAGGCGTAACCGAGGTATTGCTGAGGCTGGAAGAAATAGTCAATGTCAAAGCCGGCATGGAAACAGCAACACCCAAACCGCTTAACAGTCGTCTGGTCACCATCGGACACAGCTTTGGCGGCGCCGTACTTTATACTGCCTTACAGCAAATCCTCGAAGATCGTTTTATAGACAGTCGCAAAAATAAAACATTTACCGGTAACGCAAATGGCTTTGGCGATTTGGTGATTTTGTTGAACCCTGCATTTGAAGCACTGCGTTACGCCACTCTATACGACATGTCACAGGACTACTGTCGCAGTTATTTTCCCTACCAATTACCAAAGCTGGCGATTCTTACGTCAGAAACTGACCGGGCTACCGGCTGGGCCTTCCCGGCCGGACGTTCTTTGACAACTTTTTTTGAAACTCACTCAACCCTTGATCGACACAATTGCACGGGTATAGGCAAAATAAACCCGATTGAAATTGCAGAAGGCGAAGCCGATCGACAGGCTATCGGCCACTTTGAACCCTATCGCACGCACCGCCTCAATCCTTTAACAAGCTCTGTAAAACGCAGAATGAATTTCGATTATCGCGGCTTACAAAATCGCTGGTCACAACAAAAGATGTCCGGTTCATTTGCATTTGAGAACACGGAACTGATTCATCTGGGGAAAACCGTACCCGATAACCCTTATCTTAACATTCAGGTAGATCGGCATTTAATTGAAGGTCACAATGATATTTGGCATGATGAGATTGTTAGTTTCCTGCGCGATTTGATCATGATCTCGACTACGCCAGGGCAATCGGC
>NQJI01000051.1 GCA_002256705.1 Methylococcaceae bacterium NSM2-1 | reverse complement strand
CAATAACAGCCGACGATTACCCCGAGCTGGCCGAAATTGCCCGCGCCGCCGTGCTTTGCAATGACGCACAGCTACACAGGCTCGACGATGAGTCCTGGCAGATGACGGGGGATCCAACCGAAGGCGCCCTGCTTGCGTTCGCAACCAAGGTCGGTGCCGATCCCGCCTGGGTGCGGGAAACCCTGCCACGTACCGACGCCATCTCGTTTGAATCCGAACACCGCCTGATGGCTACGCTCCACCATGACCACGCCGGGAGTGGTTACATTTATGTAAAGGGCGCGCCCGAACGTATTTTGGAGATGTGCGATCGGCAGAGTGGTTTCCAGAAGACCGAGACCGCACTGGATGTCGACTACTGGCACCTCTGCGCCAAGGATGCTGCCGCAAGTGGTCTGCGTGTTCTGGCGATTGCCACAAAACGGGTCGAGGAATCACGGCGTGAGGTGAACTTTTCGGATTTGGAAGGCGGTTTTATCCTGCTCGCATTGGTTGGCATCATCGATCCGCCTCGAGAAGAAGCGATAGCCGCCGTAGAAATTTGCAACAACGCAGGCATTCGAGTCAAGATGATCACCGGTGACCACGTTGATACGGCGCAAGTCATTGGTGCCCGGCTCGGGATCGGGCTTGGTAAAACGGCCTTGACCGGAGCCGAAATCGAAGTCATAGATGACGAGCAACTACGCAGCATAGCGTTGGAAGTTGATGTGTTCGCTCGGGCAAGTCCCGAACATAAACTGCGCCTGGTGCAGGCCTTGCAAGCGGCCGGTCAGGTTGTTGCGATGACCGGCGATGGCGTCAATGATGCACCGGCGCTGAAGCGGGCGGATGTCGGCGTGGCCATGGGGCTGAAAGGCACCGAGGCGGCCAAGGAAGCATCGGATATGGTGCTGGCCGACGACAATTTTGCCACTATCGGCAACGCCGTGCACGTGGGACGAGGCATCTACGACAATATCCGGAAATTCATCCTTTTCATGCTGCCGACGAATGGTGGCGAAGCCCTCGTAGTGATTGCCGCCATCCTGTTCGAGTTGACGTTGCCGTTGACGCCGGCACAGGTGCTCTGGATCAATATGGTCACATCCAGCACTTTGGGACTCGCTCTCGCCTTTGAACGTCCGGAACGGGATGTCATGCACAGGAAGCCTCGCGACCCTCGCGAATCGTTACTCTCCTGGTTTTTCGCATGGCGGGTTTTGATGGTTTCAGTGCTCTTCATGGCTGGAGCGCTGGGGCTGTTTCTCTGGGAAATGCACAGAGGGGCCAGCCTGGAAACTGCGCGCACCATGGCCGTCAGCACAGTGGTAGGAGCGGAAATGTTCTATCTGATCAACAGCCGCTACCTATACAAGTCTGTCTTGTCATTCGAGGGATTATTCGGCAATCGTTATGTTCTGATCGCCATCGCCGTCTGTGCTGCCTTGCAGATCACATACACCCATGCCGAACCCATGCAAGCACTGTTCGGTTCGACCGATCTGTCTCCGGATGAGTGGCTGAAGGTAACGCTTGCCGGGACATTCGTCTTTACTGTCGCAGAGCTGGAGAAAGCCGTGATTCGTGTTTTCAGGTATTTTGACGGATCATGCTCTTCTAATGCATAGTTATACAGTGCGCGGTCACGGATGTGGATAATCAAATTACCAGCATCCTAAAAATAATAAGCCTTTCATGACTTTTTAAAAGCCGCAAAAGTGACCGTGAAGAATAACTGCGCCACCGTGAAGTATAGTGAATAGGCGATCTCTGAGACTGAATAAATAATTCGTCTGGACAGGGAGGCCGGAGCAAGTCTCCTCCATGTGATTAAAAGTCAATCAAGACGCAGCTATCACCCATAAGCCCATTTATCTGTACATCTATTTAAACGAGCAGTGATCATAAAAATTGACTAATGGGGTGGGATTTCCTATTGTTCCTTTAAATAGGGAATTTTTGTCATGCAGTGTATACAACGAGGCTGCGCCCCCCAACTTGCCCCTCAGCAGCCTGATATCGATATAAACATTCATGATGGAATTAATCCTGATTAGCACCGCCTATATGATTGGCTTGATTGCCAATCGCCTGTATTTTCCGCCTCTGGTAGGTTACCTGGCTGCCGGTTATGTTTTGCATGGTTTGGAAATAGAAGTCCTGCCAAACCTGGCGCATCTGGCTGACATCGGTATTGAGTTGCTGCTGTTTTCAGTCGGCTTAAAGCTTAAACCCAGTTCGTTGTTACGCAAGGAAGTGTTAAGCGTCGGCGGCTCACATTTGTTGCTGGTTACCGGAATTTCCGCACTCGTGTTTCTGGCGATGGGTGAACGGATTACCGGCGGTATGGTTTTGGGCGCCAGTCTGGCCTTTTCCAGCACCGTACTCGCCATTAAAGTGTTGGATGACAGCCGCGAACTGTCGTCATTGCATGGTAGGGATGTAATTAGCATTCTGATTTTGCAGGACATAGTCGCGATTGGGCTGCTGGCGTTCGCCGAAGGCAAACCACTGACGCCCTGGGCTTTGATCTTGCTGCTTTTGCCGTTGCTGCGGCCGCTGGCGCATCGATTGCTGACGGTTACCCGTGCCGATGAACTCAGATTGCTGTTAGGCGTATCTCTGGCTTTGGGGGGCGGTGTACTGGCTGAAAACGTGGGGATTTCCCCTGACATTGGGGCGCTGCTGACCGGCGTGATGCTGGCCGGCCACCCCAAAATAGACGATCTTTCCGGCAAGCTTTGGAGCCTCAAGGAAGTGTTTTTAGTCACATTTTTTCTGCAAATCGGCCTGACCGAATTTCCGACTCAGGAACAGGCGTTGACCGCTTTAAAATTGCTACTGCTACTGCCGCTACAAGGAGGACTATTCTTTGTGCTGTTTGTGCTGGCAGGCTTGCGTGCCCGCACTGCGTTCGTTTCATCCCTGGCGTTAATGACTTATAGCGAGTTTGCGCTGATTACCACCGGCGCAGTAGTTAATGCCAATTTGTTGCCCGAAGAGTGGAAATCGATCATCAGCCTGGCGGTCGCGGGCTCCCTGGCGATTGCCGCGCCCTTGAACCGCTATTCGCACCGCCTGTTTTCATGGGCCGAACCGGTGCTGATTCACTTTGAAAAAAAATCCGGACATCCTGATCGTCTGCCCGAATCCTTCGGCGTTTCGGAATGGCTGGTTGTCGGGATGGGACGCACCGGTATTTCCTCCTATCTGGCCCTGCATGCACAGGAAAAGCGTGTGGTGGGACTGGATGCCGACCCCACCGTATTGGAAAACCTGCTTGCCAAGGGCAAACGCGTAGTTTACGGCGATGCCGAGGATACCGAGCTGTGGGGCAGGCTTCCACTGGAAAGACTCAAGGGGATTATTTTAACCGTACCGGTATTCGAAGTCAGATGTGCTGCAATCAGTCAGCTCAGGAAACGCGGTTTTACCGGTCAAATCGGCACGATTAGCTATTACAGCGAAGAAGAGCGGGAAATGACTCGGCTAGGAGCAAACTTGATCATACATCCCTTGGTTGAGGCCGGCAATCAGCTGGCTAAACAAATGCTGGATAATAGCGAGGATTAACCCGTAAACGGAGCGCACACTCCAAACCTGGTTCCAGGCGAGTTTTTTCGTTTCTATTTGGTGGTGAGAGGGCATTCACTATCGTCATTGACGGTTCGTTTTCATTAAACCTTTCTACGCGCTGAATTTAAAGGCGATTCGGTGCGGGTTGATAGTACAGTTTTGATTGAGGACTGGGGATGATGGTGGTGTGGAGTTGAGTTTCTCCAGAAATAACAAGACTGATTTTGTGACGGGGTTTTAAGCAGATTGTGAAGCAAAAGGAAGCATAAAAACAAAAAACTTCCAAGGCCGTTAAGCCTTGGAAGTCTTCAAGTCGCTTGGTTAAATTGTTTAGGTACGGGCATCAGTCGCATGACAGGTGTCCAGTATCGTCCCGTTTACGGTTCAGGTTAACGTTACTGGCAATGGCCGCAGTTGCGAATAATGTTGATGAGATAATGAATTCACCTGAAATAAAGCCGATCAGGCCCGTTAAAAACACGGCTCCGGTTATAATATCTTTGTAAAAGTCGTTCATGAGTAATTCCTCGTATAAAGTTGAAAAGTTTTTTTAAATTACGACTTAACTATAAAGAAGGTTTCTATTGTTGACAATAGCACTAGGAATATATGGATTGTTTCCTATTTGGATACATTAAATTCATATTCTATTCATATAAACTAAATAAGATGTAATAAATTTAGTGTCATTCTCTTGAAACCGTCTTAATTTTGGCAAATAGGCCGGTTTTTTTTTCATTTGACGAAAATCAACTTCCCCGCCTTTGGGCTTCAGTCCGCGTTACTCACATCAAAAAACCCTTACCCGAAAATTCCGGGTAAGGGTTTGGTTTGTTCCGTCGATTAAAGTGGCTTGCCTGACGGCGCATTCACCTTTAGATTAGTGAGTAGAGGCGTAGAGCTGTTGAATTTCTTTATACCGACTTACAGCATCAGATAAAGACTCTTTAGCCGATTGCAGCTCATTTTTCTGGATAGCCGTACGCACTTTTTTCAACACATTGCTGGCCTGATTACGCTTTACATCAAGCACGTTATTAGCAATATCTTTTTGCAATTGGCGGGCATCGGTCACCATATCGATAAGCTTTTCGTTGTCAGTCCCATTGTCCAGAGCAGTTTTAGTCTCTTCTACTTTAGCGAGGGTATTGTCAATAGCCGCTTTAACGTCTTCATACGACGGGTTGGCCACGGCAAATGCGGTTGATGACAGTGCAGCAATAACCAAAGAAGCCAGGATTTTTTTAAATGTGTTCATGGGATAAACCTCAAAGTTAGTAAACAGAATATTGATACGTAACGATTAAAATGAGCTTTTGGGTAAGAAAAATTCAAATCAATCGCCAGGTATGGTCATATTCTAGCAGAATTAGTTCTGATTAGTACCAATATTTGTTCTAATAAGAACTATTTTTCAAATCACGATTTTATTTGGCGTCGTTTCTATTTGCATTTAGTATAATAATTATTATTTATCAATATATTATATTGTTCTGTTCGCGGGCTTGACCAGGTGTTGACTCGGTTCGATCTAAGCCGTGTGACCGGCAGGACTTGCCGGAAAGTGAGCTCTACACCTTAAATTACAGGTCCATGAACCCATGGATTAGTCATTTGCGGGATAAAATGTTCCGGTTGTAAACCGGAAGTGATGATATTTTTAACGACCTTTTTCAAATGTTCGTCACTCATTAGCTTCTGGTCTTTTTTGAACAGGATCGATAGCGTGGACGTTGGCGCTATTCAAACAACCTCACTGATTAGTTTTAAATAATCATTGCTATCATTTGATTAAAAATCTTGAGGTAAATTTTAGATAGGGCTATTATTTAGTACTAATTAAAACAATTAACTTTAAAAAAAATGAAAACTCCAACAACATTTCCAACAGTGCTGCGTGAATTATTACGGACACATCAAGCCTTTTTATCCTATGCGGCCAGTCATGTACACAAGCTTGATCTGACATTGCCACAATTCGACGTTATAATCACATTAGGCAACACGTCCGGTATGCCTTACAAGAAACTGGGTGAGGAAACCCTAATTACCAAAGGGACGTTAACCGGCGTAATCAACCGCCTGGAGGATAAAGGACTCGTTCAACGTGGTGCCTCGGAAACGGATGGACGCAGTCAGATTATTCGATTGACTGAGGCGGGCAAGTCCTTATTTGAACGCACTTTTCCCGAACATCTGCAGTTTATTAATCAGTTATTTAATAATTATTCCCCAGAAGACATATCGACCCTTGAAGCCGTTTTAGTGCGGTTGCGTGAAGCTGTAATCGCAGCGCGCAGCGAAGGGGGTGAAAAGCTTGCGGATGAAACCAATGAATAGTCGTTAATACTGTTTGTTATAAAAATGTAAGGTGATTTCGTGCTAACAATCCGACGTAGACTGAGCAAACACACTCAAAATCGGGTATGAATTTTCCAGGCGAGTTTCTTGCGTTTATATTTGATGGTGACATGGTATTCATTGACGGCCTACCATCGCGAAACCATCCTGCGATGATCAATCGGTAGGGCGTAAGGTCAAAATAATCGATGCCGCTCAATCGAGTTTCCTCTATTGCCCTCTAAGGAATATTTTGATTTTGGGGAGCCACCCCCTGAATAGCTATCAGGAGAAAAGGTAAATTGGCGACTACGTTGAAGAAGCTGGGTATTTCAAGGATGGAACGTACGTTGGGAAACCGATGGTAAGTTTGGGGGTTGGCTTTAGGGCGGCAAGTAGGCAACAACCATCGCAAGCGCGAATACTGGCAGTGATAGACTCAGACGTGTATTCGTTATGAGTCGCTGGTGAGGGAATGGCCGGAAACGTCTCGACCTCCATTCTGGGGCGTTAGAAAACCAGCGTAGCGTTGCCGCATGTCCTCCATGTGCGAGCCCTCCCAGTAGATTCGCTGGCAATCGGTGCATTGATAGAAAACCTCGTAGTAGAGCCGGGTCCTGGGTTTGAGACGGTCCAGGATATCAGTCTTGGCGACTGATGACAGCACTCCGTTGCAAACCAGGCAGCGAGCAAAGGGCTGAATCGAGCCGTAAAGGTCGAAGCGGCGCAGGACTTCATCGACCTGGCTTTTGACCACGACCGCACGCACCCAGTAGCCATGGCTGATATTTTTGATATACAAGAGGCGGCGGTCGCGAGTCAGTACAATGCGCTGCTCGTTCACCGCAATATTCACCACCTCAGCATCCTGATAGTCGTTGCGATAGAGGCTGTCGAAACCCAACAAACGCATATGTTTGGCGAGCTTGCCCAGATTCACATCCATGATGAAACGGGGATTGCGCAAGGGTTTTTCGCGCAGTCTGAGCAAGGGGCTGATGTCCAGGCTTTCAAAAACCGGATAGACAGCGACTCGGTCGCCGGCCTGTAGTTGATAGCCGAATCCTACCGACTGACCGTTGACGACGATCAGTTCTACCTCGGTGTGAGGTATACCGAAAACTTCTATGGGGTCTTTGATTCCCGGATGGCCGCTGAAACGATAGTGCATCGTTCGTTTGCGTTGCTCCGGTGGAAGAAAATCGTTCAGTTCCTCATAGAAACGAAACTCAGCTGTGTATTCTGGTTTCATGTTGCCCGCCTGTCGATGACAGTTGTTCTGTAAACAATAGAAAATTCAATCCCATAAGTCAAATTTTTTGAGCTTGGTAATGTGTACAAAATAACATGGACAAGTTTCTTCGTGATTAAACCTAAAATGGACGATTTTAAGATTTTAAATCGACAGCCATTAAACTAAAGACCAGGCAAAGAACATACTGTAGAAGCGTCGCTCTCGGCGCGTTTAGTTTAGTCATGCCGGTGGCGGCGCTCCTGCTCTGAAGATTTCCTGCCTGAGTGAAACGTCAGTTGGCCAAGTTATTTACATCACATTCGCTAGTTGAATAAGTATTGGTAAGTTCCCACCACTGTCATTAGGATTTTTTGGGTGCAAGCGCTTCAACATTGCGTTTAGCCAGATCATCAATAACCGCACTTAATGAACCTTTAGTTTTAATTTGCTCGCTAAAGGTTGAGCGGTAATTGGTGACCAGGCTTACTCCATCAATCATAATATCGTAAACTTTCCAGTTCCCTTTACTTAGCAGCATCCGGTAACTCACTTCAACATTCTGTTTACTAGGCTGCGTCACTTCTGTTTTTACAAGAATTTTTGTAGCGCCACTTTCCATTGCAAGAGGGAGATAACGTATTGACCAGTTGTTAAACTCAACAAACGCTCTAGAATACGTTCTTACCAGCAGTTTCTGAAATTCATGCTTAAAACGTTCCTGCTCCTCATTAGTTGCTGTCTTCCAGAGTTTTCCCAGAACTAACACTGAAATTCTGTCGAAATCTGCATGCGGATCAATAACACCATTAACGAACTCTGTAACCTGTGCAAAATTCTGAGTAAACGATTTATCCCGCAGTCTTTCCTGTATTTGTGATGAAACACTTTGTATAACTTGTTGCGGTGGCAACAATTCACCTGCAATTACTTCAGTAATGGACATTAAGCCAAGTAATGCTGCAAATAAACCAAATACTATATGTTTTTTAGTCTTCATAAAGCCCTCTAAAACTCAAACTCATAAATGATTCAAACCCAAACCCGACAGAAACAAAATTCCGATTTGGATTCATCCAAAAATATCAACGCACCAAGTTAAGCAAATCTTGGCTTTGTAGCATCATTACATACTTTTGCCGGCCACGTTATTGTTAAAAATCCAAAATAAACAAAATGGACCTGCTTCAATCTCTAAATCATTTGGACAGTTCATTGGGATTGTTAGCTCCGGATGAGAAACGGGTGGCCAGAAATCATCCCGACTAAACTTTCTCTGCATGGTCTGTGATCATATTCCACTCAGTCTGTGGTACATGCTTGGTCTGCAACGATATCGACTTTCAGGTCGGCCAACAACAGATAAATTGGCATGCCTCTTGTCCCATACATGCAAATTCGAAAAGACTTCAGTTGCACGCTGGCGCCCCGATATACCGCGCCATGCGCAAGTGCATTTTCAACGGCAAATCGTATTTAGGGTTCTTTTAAATCAAGTTCGTCATCTTATCTCAACGACATTTAAAAGGCTATTTCGTCTTTAATGCGTAGCAGGGGAGGAGTAAAAATACCCTATTGTTCTCACACTTCATTATTTCAATAGGTTCTAAATTGAGTATTCCTTTTCTGATTGTGCAGGCTTCGTGGAAAGTACCTTTCATCCTAAAAACCGCCGTTAGTCCACGAAAAACACGAAAAACACGAAAGACACAAAAGAAATAAGTATGTTGTATTGCACAGCTATTCACCCTTTGGCTGACGATATACAACTTGGTATCTATTTGAATATTTTCGTGCTTTTTGTGTTTTTCGTGGATCAAATGATTTTTTTAGGTTTAAGATTTTACATGCAAACAAACAAGTAATCCATCTGCAGAAAGTCGAATTCTGAGCTCGGTGCGTTGATTCAAAATTCCGCAGTTGAAACAGTTGACAGGTCGTTCAACTGAGGTTTTCAGGTTGATTTCAGGAAATAAGATTTTTGTTCGCTATCCCAAAGGGAATGTGAACCATTGGGATGTCGCCGGCGGGCGATTGCAAATGGCTGCGCTGATCGTCAAAGAACATGTGAGGCTTCAGGATACTCAGTATTCGGGATTTATCCATGCCGCCCAGGAAGAACGACTCATCGGGAGAAACGCCCCAACTCTTCAGCGTGGTGACAACCCTTTCATGAGCAGGGGCGCTTCGTGCGGTGATGATCGCGATCCGTACGATTTTCCTGTATTCCGGGTCTTCCTTGCGCCGTTTATCCTCCAGTTTTTGCATGAAGGAAAGCTTTTTGAACAAATCCGCAAGGGGGCCCGGTTGATGTGGAATGGCTTGCCTCTCGGCCTCGTGCGCCTGAAATGCGTCCAGATCATGGTACTTTTTATACACAGATTCCGCTTCATCATCGGCAATGACGCCATCAAAGTCGAATGCCACGCACAATTCATTATCCAGCTCGTCATCGTAAACTTTGGACGGAAGCACCACCCCGGCAGGATAGTTTGCATCGATGGCTTTTTGAACATCCTCTTCGTTAGCGCTCAAGAATAGCGAGCTGCGCGAGAGATATCAAGGCCATAATGCTTGATGGATCGAAACACCCTTAAGCCGGTTTCAGGCGAGTTTCGCGACAGCAAAACGACCTCGACCGGTAATTGTTTGGGGAAAGCCTTATTGATGCCAAGAAAGCGCCGGATGAATGGGAATGCTACCCCCTGGGGAAACGGGATATCGATGTTCTTTTCCTGGTGGATGCGGTATTCATCGACACCCTGGGCAAGGTATATCTGATGCGACTCGGTCAAATCGAACAGTGCGCTTGAGGCGACGCCGATGACGAGCTTTCGTTCAATGGGATAGGCCATGGGATAAATTTAATGTTTGAAATGCGCAGCCCGATTGTGATCACGTTAATCGGTAGTATTGGCAATGATTTTATGAATCCGTTTAATGCTGATAGCGATAATTATCAAAATAAAGGGAATGGAAATGCCTTCAACGAGTTCCGGATTGACTTTCCAGCCAATAACATGAAGCGCTTTGGCTATTTTACCGATAAGGCTGGCTGCATAATAGGTGATAGCGACCATCGAGATGCCTTCAACCATTTGTTGCATCCTCAGTTGCATTTTTGCGCGTAAAGCCATTGACGTAAGTAAGCCCTGATTTTGGCGCTCGATAATGATATCGACACGCGTGCGCAATAACTGACTGGCGTTACTGACGCGTTCAGAAAGCAGGGTGAATCGGTGCGAGATGGATTCGCAGGTATTAATCGCTGGTTCCAGTCGCCGTTTGATAAATTCACCCAGCGTCTGAATGCCTTGAATTCGAACTTCGCGTAAATCGTTTACGCGTTGTTCCACCAGTTGATAATAGGCACTGGCGGCCGCAAAACGAAAGTGGTTGCTGGATATATGATTTTCAACTTCAGCGGCCAGCGTGGTTAACTCATCCAATAATTCGCCATCATTATTGTCAGGGAGCGTCATGGCGTTGGTGATGGTATACAGTTGCCGATCACACTTTTTTAATGCCGGGTAAAGTTTACGCGCGATTGGAAAAGCCAGCAACGCCATAACCCGATACACTTCAATTTCAAACAGCCGTTGCAATAAGCGTCCTGCCTGTGCTGTTCTCAAGTCATGGTTGATAATCAAAAAACGGCTAAAACCATCAACGTGAATGCGAAAATCCGTGAATACCGAGGCAGCACCGCCGGTTACTTTGGAACCGATGATGGGGTTGTTTGCAAAATAAGCCGAGAGCGATGTTAAATCAGTATTCTCCTCATAATTTATATGGGCAGCGGAGACAATGGTTGCATGAGCTGCAACAATGATTTGGCCGTTTAATTGCGACAGCCAATCCACCGGGACTTTTTTCAGGGCAGAATCCGCAAAAGGCTCTTTAGGGGTATCGTGCACATAAAAGCTGTAAGTACTGAACTCGCCGTGTTGCTCCCAACGTATTTGAAAGGAATTAAAGGTAGCGCTGAAGTGATCCACGTCCTTTTCAGGCGGGGCGACACCAAACCGTTCACAAAGCGTTATCAAGTGCTTGCGTTCTTGCATTTTTTCATCATGAGAAAGCAATAACGCCAGATGACTGGCTCTAACCGGCAGATTGAGAATCAACGGCGCGCGGGCGTGGACTTCGTTGTGAAGTACAAAGCGTTGAGAATGATTTTCAGGGAGGGGGAATAAAGTCGTCACAGGTTTTTTTTGTAATTTCTTATAAGCTAATGATGAATCAGTCAATTTAACTTTAAAAATGAAATTAAGCCAGCTATTCAGCGACAAATTTTGCCGGCTAAGCGTATCAAAATTAACCAGCAAACTTATTATCGCACCGTTTTTAAATATTTAATTGGTTCTAAACCGATAGAAACGGTTATCGATGCGGCAAATATTAGGCACTATTTTACATCCTGGCGGTATGCTTTGAATCGATGGCTTTTTGAACGTCGTCTTCGTTAGCGCTCAAGAATAGCGATGCGTTGAGCGCCTATACGTATTCGTGTGACCAATGCCCGGTCATAAACGTTGTTCGCGTGATCTCAAGGCCGTGTACCTGATGGTTCGAAACACCCTTAACCCCCGTTTCAGGCGAATTTCGCGACAGCAGAACAACCCCGACCGGTTACAAACTTCCCCATGGCAACAGTATTAGATTTGGGTTTAAGGGTTTAGCCTTACTGCCCAACTCTGCGAGGAAAATCCTGTACAATTTTCTCGACGGCTTCTTTTATTCGTGCGGCGTTTGTTTCCGGATCACTGACAGTGGCAGTACCCACTCCGCGAAACACCAGTTTCTGCGTTTTGGCATCCACGAAATCAAGTATCAAAGTGCCCTCGGTGTATTGCGATATATCAGTATAGGACATCGGCGCGCCGGCCCACATGCCATAACGCCCGTAGCGATATGGCACATAGCCATAGCCCCAATCGTTTGATTGGTGAACGGCGAGTTTTTCCTTGGTCGATATATGGGGCACGATATACAGGTCAGGAGCTTTGCTGGTATCGGAAACGCCGTGAAGCGCAAGAGAGGCGCGCAATGTTTCGCGAAGAGCCGTTTCACTTGACGGCGACAATCCTATCTTTCCTCTGACTGGCTCCAGGTTATAAGTGTGATATTGCTCGAATGAGGTCGAATGATCGTAGTCAGTGGTGACGGAAACCATGGAACAGGCGCTCAGATAAAAAACCACGCCAGCAAGCATGAACTTTTGTAATGATTTAATCATGGGTTTACTCTCCAGGGGTAGATTCTTATTTCATGTGGTGAGTTTTCTATGAATGAAATTTGTTCCATGTCCTGGAGCCTCACATAAGATATTTCTGAATTTTCAGAGCCAGGTAATTCGCACAGTTATTCCATTGTTTGCAACTGATGCTCATAGAGTGATACTCGGTTTTAATTGTTTAAAGTCAAACGTGATAAATACAGCATCAGAGGTCGAATATAAAAGCCATTTTGCCATATGTTCTTCGTGATTCTATCCAGTTAGGTTTATTATCGGGCTAAGTGAAGATTAACCGGACGAAATGCATAATCAATGCGGCACTATCCATTATCTTAATGGCAATGCTTTAAAGTTGCTGATTATAGCCACAAGCGAAATTAATGGTAATTTTTAAGTTATACCGACCCACATTTGTAAAGGTGTCGTTTCGCCAATCTTGTCGCAGCTCATACCTTTCTGATGACCACATGATAAGCATTTTCTGACACAATATTTTTGTCAAATCTTCCCGGTTCTTTTGAAAACAGGTTAGCTATTCCGCAAGCAACGCCTAATTTCAGCGTATCGTTCATATCCAAACCTCTAAGCGTAGCGACCACCAAGCCAGCCACCATCGCATCGCCACAGCCGATTTTGCTCACTATTTTTCCTGGCACATTATTAACGTAAGCCGACAAAGCAATGCTTTCGTTGACGGCTATCGCGCCTTTATCACCTCGGGAAACATAAACCCATTGGACGCCTTGATCGATAATGGCGCGGGCGGCATCGACGATGCTCTGTTCATCCGGCAAAGTACTGCCGGTTAGGTCTTCGAGCTCTTGTTGATTGGGTTTGATCAAATAAGGCCTGGATTTTATGCCTGACATTAAGCCGGATCCGCTGGTATCCAAAAAAGGCATGACGGCTTTGCTGTGACACAGATCAATAACTGTTTGATATAAGTTTTCGGGGGCACCGGGAGGAAGACTGCCGGAAAGGATTACGATATCGCCCGGTTGTGCTGACGCATCAATATTATCGATCAGCTTCTGACAATCATCATTTGTTACGGTAAAACCGGTCGTCCGGATATGGGTTTCCTTATTATTATCCGAATCAAACAAGGTAATGTTTGTTCTTGTCTTGTCGGCCACCGCTGTCAA
>NQJI01000050.1:8176-14445 GCA_002256705.1 Methylococcaceae bacterium NSM2-1 | reverse complement strand
CGTGGGTTGTCTGGTTGATTCCTGCAGGGTTTGTCCGGATTGCAACGATAATCTGGAGCAATTTTGTAATAATGCGGAATTTACTTATAACAGTCCCGACAAGCATTCCGGTGGCACCAATTACGGCGGCTATTCAAGGCAGATTGTCGTTGATCAGGATTTTGTGCTACATGTTTCAGATAAACTTGATCTGGCAGCTGTGGCCCCCTTGTTATGCGCGGGAATTACCACTTATTCTCCTTTGAGACACTGGAAGATAGGCAAGGGAGACAAAGTCGGCATCGTTGGCTTGGGTGGACTTGGCCACATGGGAATAAAATTTGCCCACGCCTTTGGCGCATACGTCGTGCTTTTTACCACGTCACCTGGCAAGGCAGCGGATGCCAAACGGCTTGGAGCCGACGAAGTGGTGGTATCCAGGAATCCGGATGAGATGCAAAAGCATTTCGCCAGCTTTGACTTCATCCTGAATACCGTGGCTGCACCGCATAATCTGGATGCTTATACGGCATTGCTAAAGCGTGATGGCACGTTATGTCTGGCGGGCTTACCTGATCATCCGCATCCGTCACCCTCTATTGCCAACCTGATTTTCAAGCGTCGCCGTATTGTTGGTTCCTTGATTGGAGGCTTGAAGGAAACCCAGGAAATGCTTGATTTCTGTGCTGAAAATGCGATCACTTCGGATATTGAAATCATCCCGATCCAGCAGATTAACGAAGCCTATGAGCGTGTGATGAAAAGTGATGTGAAGTACCGCTTCGTTATTGATTTGGCAAGTCTAAAACAGCCGGCAGATTAAAGAGCGTCATCACTTTGATCAACGATTTGGCCTGGTTCCTTATGGCGCAGGAGTTCAGGCAGATCATTGCTTTCCGGCATCACAGCTTCATTATTGCAGTCTTTCGCATTGCCTTTTTAAACGGATTTTTTGTTGCAGCGAATCATTTATAGGGTAAATTGGTAACTCAGCACAAAAAATGGCTGAATCATAATAATAACAACGAGGAAAGCTGCAATGATCAGACTGACTTACGCGAGCACAGCACTAAAGGAATGGAGCCCGGAGGAACTGTTAGGGCTATTAAAAGAATGCCGTACAAATAACGGCGCTAAAAATATAACGGGTATTCTTCTTTATGCGAACGGGACTTTTTTTCAAGTATTGGAGGGTGATGAAGCAACTGTTAACAGCGTCTACGCAATTATAGAAAAGGATAAGCGCCACAAGGATGTTACCATGCTTCAAAAAGAAAAAATAACCGAACGGGCTTTTCCTTACTGGAGTATGGGGTTTGATAAAATAGATGCCAAGGAATTAAGTAAAATGGAGGGTCTTAATGACTTTTTTGAACACGATTTTACGCCTTCTGGTTTTGCCTCCCATAAAAACATTATTGGTCCTTTATTGAATCACCTTCGCGGTAAGCTGGTAAGACAGGTTGCAGCGGAGTGTCATGAAGAACTGCCGACCGAACACGAAGATCCCTTTATACGCTTTTTGCACCTTACTATTCGTGGAGGGGTAAAAATTTTGGCATTATTAATGGTTGGAGTCATTTTGTTGAGTATATTGGATGTACTTTTTACCATTTATGAAAAAATCAGCGATCCTCCTTATTTAATGATGACGACTAATGATTTGCTGGAAACCTTCGGGGCATTTTTGGTAGTATTAATAGCCATCGAAATTTTCATTAACATTACCTTATACATCCGAAGTGACGTGATTCCAGTTAAATTGGTAGTTGCAACAGCACTAATGGCTATTTCTCGAAAAGTCATTGTTTTTGATTACAAACATCTTGATCCTCAGTATGTGAGTGCTTCTGCGTTGGTAGTAGTGGCTTTGGGCATTACCTATATGCTCGTTCAAAAGCATGATTAGAATAAGGTTTCACTAATTAGTTGATTTGATTGATTGGTGAGCGGCCAGAAAAGCGGCGTAGTGATACTTTAACTGGTCGTGTGAATTTCCTTCGGGATTGTTTCTGAATTCCTGCTCAAGTGTTCCCTGAACCGCTTGAGACCACGGTGCTTTTGGAATAAATTCATAAAGCACCCTACCTGCTAAACCAATCATTTTTTGCCCGGCGCTACTATGATTTGAAGCATAAGCTAACGAGTATGGGTTTGTCTGCGGATGAGTGATAGACGGCAACGGTTGTATATCGGCCCAATTATTGTCAGGTAACATGGTCAGGTCTTGCATATCAGCAAATGAAATCAACAGAGCCGGTATTCCTAGAACAACCATCGGCCCATAAAGCACTGTTTTACCCTTGAGCGCCCAAAATGAAACAACACCGATTGAGGCAAACATAACAGCAGCACTGATAAAAAAAGCCGGAAATATCTTTATAGGCAAGTCTACGGGCAAGTGTTGCAACAACAACTCAGAGTAACAGGCTACGGTTGCCGCAAAAACCACAATTGGAAAATAAGCAATGCGAAATGCAAGGAATTGTAAAATGACAAATCCATAGCGTTTATTTTTTGTGGGCAAGTCTTTTAACGCCCATAAAGACATACAAGCCATTGCTCCCAATCCGGCCAGATGCAAGCCAGTAAAAAGCTGCCACGGCTTTGCAGTGGGATCCATTTCAATGCTAATACCAAATACTGCTAACAGCGCCAGTAAGATAAATGGCAAATAATTCATTTGATCAACTCAAGATAGCCGTCTTTAAAACTGGGATAATGGAATTTATAACCCAAGGATTTTAATCGTTGATTATTGCAACGTTTATTCATCACACAGTGATTATCGGTAACCTTAACCGTCGGTGGTTGACATTTTAGATGTTCGGCCAGCCATGACATGACTTCCCACATTGGGGCAGGATCAGGCGGCGTTCCAGTAAAAACGCTAGCACACCAATACAATCCTGCTGATGAATGCGGTTAGTGAAATATGGCGGACTTTTCTGGATAGCGGGTGCTTGCATAGCCATTCTTAACAGGTATTCACGACCTGGGCCATAAATGCCGGAAAAACGTACGACGATATTTCCCTTGTCGAGTTCTATCAGTTTTTGTTCCGCCTGCCTGATGAGTTTGCTTGTGGCATTTTCCGGTTGCGCAATGGAATCTTCATCTACCCAGTCACCTTGCGATTGTCCATAGACACTGGTTGAAGACACAAAAATCCAGTGTGGTTTAGACCCCGCCAGCGAAAATTTATTGAGCAGATTATTCAATCCTGATTCATAAATATTGCGATAACTTTCTTCACTACGCCCGTCAGGTGAAACAATAAAATACAGGGCATCAAAATCTGTGGGTAAGTCTTTAAGGTCTGCAGGTGAAGTTATATCTGCAGTGAAATAATCAATTTCTCCGGTATCTGATTTCGGTGGATTTCGTTTTAGTCCGGTAACCTGATGACCATTTGCAGCAAGGACATGCGCCAGTTGCGTGCCTATAGCGCCGCAGCCGATAATTAAAATTTTTGCCATGAGTTGAATGTAAGATATTTAACAAAATGAAAAATTGCTACAAAGCTATTTTCTATATTATTTACAACTGATTAATGAGTTGCAATTCCTGTGGATACGGCGACATATAATAAGACTCCTCTATATATGGATCTGGGGATTTACGGAAATGATGTTTAAGCAAGGTCAACGGTACAATCAACGGTATTTCACCAGCCCGATAACGCTCGATAATTTCGCACATTTCCGCCTTATCATCGGTGCTTAACTCTTTTTTCAAGTAACCCTGAATATGTTGCAACACATTAACGTGGTTGCTGCGGCTAACAACGGTCTTAAGCGTGTTCATGAGCTGCAAAATATATTGTTCAGCAACCCGCAACAGATTATCTTTGGTTAGTCCCGCTAATAATTGCCCCATCTCACGATAATCGGCATGACTCATAATGATCAGTTTATGACGGGCATGAAAACGTGTAAGACTTTGGGCAGAAAGGCCTTCCGCCAGCATCTGTTTCCAACGATAGAGCACATAAACACGCTGGATAAAATTCTCGCGCAATCCCGGATCGCCCAGACGCCCTTCTTCTTCTACCGGCAACAACGGGTTATTACGCATCATCTCTTGTGCATAAATACCGAAACCATTCCGATGTGGCTGGTTACCCGCATAAACCTTGACCCGCTCCATACCACAACTGGGTGAATCCTTTTTTAAAATATACCCGCATAACTCGGCATGACACTCTTTTTGTTGCTCTGCATAATCGCGTAAACGGTCTGTCACATCCAGCGCAGGATCTTTAATGCCGATACAGCGTATAGCGTTGTCGATTTTTACCAAATGAATGGTTGGCCTGGGTATACCTAAACCAATTGCCACTTCCGGGCAGAAGGGGTGAAATTCAAAATATTCGCTGAGCGTGCCAACAATGTAGGCATCACGTTTGTGACTACCATCAAAACGTACCTGTTGACCGAGTAAACAACTGCTAATACCGATAGGAATTTTTTTCATAATGTCTAGTGATAAGGATGCAAGGGTTTTACAAGACTGCTTTGATTATAAAACAGTCGATGCTGTGAAAATTCTTTTATCTTTCAGTGTATCGGTTTTGAAGGCTTTTTCAATTTTTAATGACAGGGACTCTTTATTGGATTGATTATCAACTTACTTATATTGCTACAGCATTATTATTAAAAAATCTTATGTGTAAAAAAAAAATTACATGATAAGTTTGTAACTCAGAACAAAAAATATCAAAACTATAATAATAAAACCGGGAAGTATCGCAATGATTCGCAAAACTTATGCAAGTACAGCACTCAAAGACTGGACCCCAGAGGAGCTGTTAGAACTGTTAAAAGTATGTAGAGATAATAATGCCGCAAAAGATATAACAGGGATGCTCGTATATTCTGATCGAACTTTTTTTCAAGTGTTGGAAGGAGAAGAGAAAGCCGTTAATGACCTCTTTAAAATTATTGAAAAAGATAATCGGCACAAAGATGTTGCCGTTATTGAAACAACAAAAATTACTGAGCGGGAATTCCCTTATTGGAGCATGGGGTTTGAAAATATGGACACCTCAGCTTTATCAGAAGTAGAAGGCTTGGGAGATTTGGTAGAAGGGGAATTAAATGCCGCAAGCCTGGCTTCCAATAAAAACGTGATTGGTCCTTTAATGCGCCATTTGCGCAGCAAGTTGATAAAAGCGGCGTCTCCCGGAGCTCATGAAGAGTTGCCCATGAAACATGAAGATCCATTTATACGTTTTTTGCACCTCAGCATTCGCTCAGGGGTTAAGGTATTGGCTTTTCTGATGGTTATCGTGATTATGCTCGGCATCCTTGATGTTGTTTTTGTAATGTACGAAAAAATGTCGGAGCCGCCCTATTTTCATTTATCCATCAATGAAATGTTGGAGACGTTTGGCGCTTTTTTAGCTGTTTTAATCGCCATCGAAATTTTTCTGAATATCACTTTGTATATCCGGAGTGATGTGATTCCCGTCAAACTTGTTGTGGCCACTGCGTTAATGGCTATTTCACGAAAAGTCATCGTTTTTGATTATCATCATTTGGATCCGGCCTATGTGAGTTCAAGCGCATTGGTTGTGTTCGCTTTGGGTATAACGTACTGGCTACTGGATAAAAAACATTAGAAAACCAGCTATTGATGATTTTTCAGAGTAGTGCGAAGTACCTCAACTTTCTTTGTTTTTTTTGATGTTCTGATATATTGAATCAATAAATTTAGCCCTCAATAATTTAATTAAGACTATGGAATTACTGAACGATTCATTGCTTCTTTCTAGGCTGCAATTTGCTATTACCTCGATATTCCATATACTTTGGCCTCTATTAACGGTAGGACTGTCAATTTTTTTGGTGGCAGTGGAAGTTATGTGGATGAAAACGGGCGATAAGAATTACTATATCCATGCCCGGTTTTGGGGCAAGCTGTTTTTGCTCAACTTCGGTTTGGGCGTGGTAAGCGGTATTCCTCTTGAATTCGAGTTCGGTACTAACTGGGCGCCCTTTTCCCGGCTCACTGGCGAATTTTTCGGTAATATCCTCGGTTATGATGGCGCTATGGCATTGATGCTTGAGGCTGGGTTTTTGGGGATAATGATGTTTGGTTGGGACAGAGTGCCGGCCAAAATGCACTTGTTTGCCACAACCATGGTTGCATTTGGCTCTTCGCTTTCGGCATTCTGGATCATGATTGCCAATGGCTGGATGCACACACCCAGCGGTGGCCACATTGAGGCGGGGCGCTACATTGTAGACAGCTATAAAGACGCCCTGCTTAACCCTAATCATTTTTTG